>NZ_BAAGZM010001104.1:0-820 GCF_054778495.1 Hymenobacter agri | reverse complement strand
TGCCGCGCCACGCGCACGAGGCGCAGCTCGGTGTCGCGGTCGAGGCCGTAGCCGCTTTTGGCTTCCACGGTGGTTACGCCGTAGCGCCGGAAGCCCTCCAAATGATGCAGGGCATTGGCCAGCAATTCGTCTTCCGAGGCGGCGCGGGTGGCGCGCACGGTGCTCAGAATGCCGCCGCCGCTGGCCAGAATGTCGAGGTAGCTTTCGCCGCGCAGCTTGCGCTCGAACTCGTGGGCCCGGTTGCCACCGAACACGAGGTGCGTGTGGCACTCCACCAGCCCGGGCATGAGTACGCAGCCGGTGGCGTCAATTACCTGCGTTGCGGGACCGATACGGCTGGCATCGAGCTCGGCCATAGCGCCCACGGCCGCAATTTTATCATCCACGCAGGCCACGAAGCCATTTTCAATAATGTGCCAGCTGCCGAGGTCGGCACCCGCCAAGGGGCGGTGGGTGGGGCCGCCGGCCAGCGTGAGCACCTGCGCGGCGTGCTGAATGAGAAGCGAATACGGAGCCAAATCGGACATGGGTGGGCGGGAAGCGCGGGAATAAACGACCGGCAAAATACGGCCGCGCCCGCCGGCTTTGCGTACTTGGGGCCGGACCTCCCTTTTCTTCCATGTCCGACGCTCCCGCTGCCCCGCTCATTCTCACCCTCGCGCTCGATGCCGCGTCGCAGGCGTATTTCAACGACCTGCGCACGCAACATTTCCCGCCCAAAATCAACTACCTGGCCGCGCATCTTACGCTATTCCACCACCTGCCGGGCACCGAGCAGCCGGCCGTGGCGGCCCGGCTGCAAGCCGTGGCGCAGGCCACG
>NZ_BAAGZM010001103.1:0-820 GCF_054778495.1 Hymenobacter agri | reverse complement strand
AAGCAGCTGGGGCGCGGGTTGGTCAGGCTCAGCCGGAGCGCAGCTGGCTCCAGAATGGTGGCCGAAGCCGTACCCGTGCAGCCGCCCGCATCCGTGACGGTGACGGTGTAGGTGCCGGCGGGCAGGCCGCTCAGGTTTTGCGTGGTAGCGCCGTTCGACCAGCGGTAGCTGTACGGCGCTGCCCCGCCGCTCACGGCTAGCGCGATGCTGCCGGTGGCACTGCCAGCGCAGGTAACGTTGCTACGGGTGGCCGTGGCCGCCAGGTTGATGGCCGCCGGCACGGTAGCCGAGAGCGTGCTCGTGCAGCCGTTGTGGTCGGTGATGGTGACGGTGTAGGTGCCTGCCGGTACTCCTTTCAGGGTGGCAGCGGTCGAGCCGTTCGACCACAAATACGTGTATGGTGCCACCCCGCCGGCCAGGTTGGTGAGGTACACGCCGCCAGTGGCGTCGTTGCTGCACTGCACGCCGATGATGGTAGTGGTGGCGGTAATGGGCGTGAACACCTGAATGTTGCCGCAGCTACAAGTCGCCGTCGCCCCCGTTGCATCGGTAACGACTACGGAGTAAGAGCCGGCCGCCAGCCCGGTAATGGAGGCCGTAGTGGCGCCGTTCGACCACAGGTAGGTGTAGGGGGCCACCCCGCCGGTAACGGTGGCGGTGATGGTGCCGTCGTTGCCGGCGCAGGTAACGTCGGTGCGCGACAAGCCCACCGTCATCGTGGCGGCCCAGCGCGTACCGGTCAGATACGAGAACAAGCCGGCGGGCTCCATGCCCCGCGCCCAGGTCCGGGCCGGTTGGTTGAGCTTCGCGGCGGTTGCCA
>NZ_BAAGZM010001102.1:0-821 GCF_054778495.1 Hymenobacter agri | reverse complement strand
GCCAGGATATTTTCGTGGCCCGCCTCACCGACGCAGCTGCGCCGACCGACTGGGACTGGGCGCAGCAGGCCGGCGGATTTTATGACGAGCAAGCCAGCGGCGTGGCCGTGCGCAACGGGGCCGTGTACGTGGTAGGGTTTGTGCGCAACTACACTTTTCTGAACCTGCCGGGCGGGGTGGCCACCGTTCGGTTCGGTTCAATCTACTTTCCGGGCAGCGGCAGCAGCGGCAACCCCAACAACGACTCGTTTGTGGCGCGCGTGACGGATACGGCGCCGGGCGTGGCGCCCGGCTGGGACTGGGCCATCACCGATAATAGCTTTGGCAACGGCCAGGCCAACGCGGTGGCGGCTACGGCCACCGGGCTGTATGTGGGCGGCACTAGCGTGGGGCTCACCACCTTTGGCAACGCCGACGGCTCGCCCGCCGGCAGCAGCTCTTTTCAAAACCTGACCATTGCCAGCGTGGCCGACAACGGCGCGGCCGGCGGGGCCTGGCAAAAGGTGCGCTGGGCGCGCACGTTCAACGGCCGGGCCACCGTAACGGCTACGGCGGTGGGCAGCGCGGGGCAGGTGTACGTGGCCGGGTATTTCACGGGGCAGGTGCGGTTCAATGACATTGAGATTGGCTGCATCGGCAGCTCCGACGTATTTGTGGCGCGCTGGGAGCCCGGCACCGGCACCTGGGCCTGGGTGGTGCAGGGCGGGGGCGGGGCCGAAGACAAGGCCATGGCGCTGGCCGTGAGCGGCAATGCGGTGTACGTGGGCGGCTCGGTGGGCAATAATATTCTGGCAGGGGCTGCGGGCGGCTCGGCGGACGTG
>NZ_BAAGZM010001101.1:0-826 GCF_054778495.1 Hymenobacter agri | reverse complement strand
CACCGCGTCGAGGGCGGGGGCCAGCTTCACCACCACGCCATCGGAAGTGCCGCCGCGGTAGGCACCGCCCAGCCCCGCCGCCACCGGAAAATTGGCCGAGGTGGTGTGCGAGGCCACGTACACGTTGTCGGCCGCGTCCACCAGAATATCGCCGCGGAAAGGGTCGCCATAGTTGTGCGCCAGCTGCGGCGTCGGGCTGCTGGCCGACGTATTGAAGGCCAGCGGCAGCAGCCCCTCGTTGCCCGAGCCGCCCAGGTAAGTAGAGCCCCGCAGGGCCGTGCCCGTAGCATTGAGGCGGGTGATGACGAGGTCGGTGCCGTTGGGCGCGTCGTAGGGAGCCCCGAAGCCGAAAGGGTCGGCGGCCACGCCACTGGCAAACCGGCGCTGGGCCGCGGCGGCCGTCACCGGAAAATCGTCGGAGCCCGAAGTACCTAGCACCAGCAGCTCGCCCTGGCTGTTCACCACCAGGCTGGTCGGAAAATCGGCATCGTTGCCGCCCAGGTAGGTGGCCCACACCCGCGCCGCCGGCCCGCTCACGTTGGTGTTGAATTTGATGATGGCGATGTCGACCAGCGCCTTAAATGTGGTCTGGAAGGCGCCCGCCGTGGTCGGATACCCGATGTCGAATGCAATGCCGCCTGTGTACAGGTTGCCGGCCGGGTCGTAGGTAGCCGTAAAGCCCCAGTTGTTGGCCGCCGAGCCCGAGTAGCTGGCAAACACCACTACCGGGTCGATGGTCAGCGCCCGGGCGTGGTCGTAAGCGCCGAGGGCGAAGCGCACGGTGCTGCCTTCAGCCAGCACGTAGCGGCAGGCCACGGCCCGGCGC
>NZ_BAAGZM010001100.1:0-827 GCF_054778495.1 Hymenobacter agri | reverse complement strand
GAGCCCATGGGGCGGGGCGAGGGAGCGGCTTTGGGGTTGCCGTAGGCATCGCGGGCACCTTGAGCGGCCGCCGGCATGGCCAGGGCCGAAACGAAAAGGCAAGCCGCGGCCAGGCCGCCCGTGAGGCGTGAAATTTTCATAACCAGAAGAGGTTGGAGAGGGTGAAAGAATGCGGCCAGACGGGGCTTATTCGTAGTAGCGCCGGGTGTTTGGCCGATGCAGGGAGACATTACAAAACCGTGCCAAAATCAGCCGTGCACTGCCGTGCGGGCTCGCCTCCTGCCACCGCCACCAGACCAACCTACTCACTTTACGGACGAACTCCCCGCTCACATCGACCAGCTCCCAGTCTGCAAAACGCCAAAAAGCCGGGCTGCCCGCCTGGGCAACCCGGCCACGTTCAGCGCGTCTTAAAGTACCCTACCTAGGCTGGCGCATTGTGGCGGGCCCCAAAAGGCTGCCGGGCGCAAGGTGGATACTATTTTTCTTCCCGGTTCAGCAGCCGCAACAGCACGCCGTTGGTCCAGCCGAAGCCGTCCTGGAGCGGATACTCGCCGCCGCCGGCGGGCCGGAGCACATCCAGCACATCGTATTTCTCCAGCAGCTTGCCGGTCTGGGCAAACACGCGGCTGTTCAGGCGCACCCAGCGGCGGGCCACGGAATCGGCCAGCGGCTGCTGGCCGTAGCGCGCCAGCCCCTCAATGGCCAGGTATTGCAGCGGGGCCCAGCCGTTGGGTGCGTCCCACTGCTGGCCGGTGCGGCTGAGCGTGAGGACCAGCCCACCCGGCTTCAGGAAATTGGCTTGCAGCCCCGCACCTACCCGCTGC
>NZ_BAAGZM010001099.1:0-827 GCF_054778495.1 Hymenobacter agri | reverse complement strand
CCGGCCGGAGCCACGGGGCTGCGGCGCACCGAGCCGGCGTTTGGACCGGGGCTGAGTGGGTGGCAGGTGGGCCGGCTGGTGCGGGTGCAGGCCCTGAATGTGCTGCAAGCCTGGCCGTTTCGAGTATTGGCGGTGCTGGGCACGGTGTACGTGCTGTTCAACTTCTACTGGACGTACCACGACCCGCTGCGCGGTACTTCGCTGCCGGTGACGTACCAGGTGCTGAACCTGATAAATGAGAACTTTACCATTTACCTGCTCATTATCATCACGATATACGCCGGCGAGCTGGTGTGGCGCGAGCGCGACACGCGGCTGCAGGGCGTGTTCGATGCGCTGCCGTTTGCCACCTGGGTGCCGTTTGTGAGCAAGCTGCTGGCGTTGCTACTGGTAGCGGGCGTGCTCACGGCGGTGCAGTCGCTCGTCGGAATGGCCGTGCAGGCCTACCTCGATGCCAGCCTGATTGAGCCGCTGCTCTACCTGAAAAACTTCGTGCTGCAACTGGCTACCGTGGCCGTGCTCTGCGCGCTGGCACTGGTGGTGCAGACGGTGGCCAACCAGAAATACGTGGGCCACGCCCTGATGCTGGTGTATTATGCCGTGGTGTTTTTGCTGGCCGATGCGCTGGGGCTGCACCACGTGCTGCTGAAGTTTGGCGCGCCGGTGGCCTACACCTATTCCGACATGAACGGCTACGGGCACCTAGCGGCCCCGCTGCTGTTCATCAACCTGTATTACCTGGCCGGGGCGGCGCTGCTGGCGTTGCTGGCCAGCTTGCTGTGGGTGCGCGGCAACGACACCGGCGTGCGCACCCGTCTGCGCCTGGC
>NZ_BAAGZM010001098.1:0-828 GCF_054778495.1 Hymenobacter agri | reverse complement strand
CCGCCCCAGCGTAGGCAGCTGTGCCGCGCCCGTGCTGGCCTGCCACAGCCGTGGGCCCACTACTCCGAATAGCAGCCCGGCCAGGGCGGCGTTCAGCAGCTTCACCACCGTGACGGCGGGCAAGTCGAGGGCCTTGCGCAAGGCCAGGCAGGCGAAGTTTACCAGCGGGTAGGCGTAGCCGCGCAGGGCCTCGTCGTAGTTCAGCAGTCCGAAGCGGCCGTTGCGCACGAAGCGGTGGCCGAGCTGCCAGTAGTCTTCGGCGTCGTAATAGAGGTTGTGGTATTCGGTCGAAAACAGGTAGAGCGCATACACCAGCGCAATGCCCGCGGCCAGCCCGGCCTCCTGCCGCCACAACGTTTTCGACTGAGAATCTACGGAACTGGCAGCGGGCATAAAGGGAGCAGAGGCCAGGCAAGCGGTGCCAACAGCCGCGGCAAAGGTCGAACAGCCGGGCGGGACTACGCACATTGGCCCGACGAGTCCGCTGGAAGAGGGGACGAATTCTGCATGTTTTTGGCCTGATTACGTACCATGTCCGGTGCTGAAAAGCCCGAATTTTGTAACCTCGTCCGCTGGGCATGCTGCGCGGCACGCTGGTCGTGAAATAACCCGCAAGCCAGCCAAATGCGTCGGCCGGCCGTATTCCTTCCTTGATAATGAAAACTCTTACGCTCTCCACGCTCGGTCTGCTGCTGGCAACCTCCGCTTTTGCCCAGCACGACATGCACGGCATGCAAATGCCCATGCCGGCCCCCAACCCTAAGCCCGCCGCCGCGCCTAGCCGCCCTAAACCCGCGACCCGGCCCAAAGCCACCGCACCCCGGCCGG
>NZ_BAAGZM010001097.1:0-829 GCF_054778495.1 Hymenobacter agri | reverse complement strand
GGGCCTGGCTGGCAGCCGCTGTGGCCTTGTGGGGCCTGCGCGAAGGTGCGGCCGGCGAAGCAAAGGCGCAAACGACCATCGAATGGCGCGCCCGCTACTGGGGTGGCCCGGTGCCGGTGGTGGCAGAAACGCAAAAGTTATTGTTACTCGGTGATGACCTGCCACATCCAAGGCAACCGGTGATGGGAGACACAATGATTGCTGCAAGTCCAATAGCTGCATCCCATGTTGCTACCATAGCGCAGAAAGTGGTATTTCGGGGTGCTGTTACCGATGTTTCGACGAATCAGGGACTGCCGGGTGTCACGGTTCTCGTTAAAGGCACCGAACTGGGGGTGAGTACTTCCGTTGACGGTACTTTTGAATTGAAAGTGCCCATGCAGGTTTTTCATAACGAAGCCTTATGCCTCACCGTGAGCTCGGTTGGGTTTATAACGCAGGAACGAACGCTGACTTGCCGGGATGCCAATACTGGACAACAATTTCAACTGCCTCCCGCAACCATGGGACTATTGGAAATGATGGTGTTGCCGCCTGCGCCCTGGCATCCCCGCGCATTTTATTACTGGGGCAAATACTGGCTTACCCGCCCGTTTCGCCGTAATTGAGCCGGCCGCGCCGTTAGCGCCTTTCCAGTCAAAAAATAATACCTTAGCCGCATGGCAACTCCTTCGTTTTCCATTCCGCAGCCCTGCATGCAGCCCTGGGCCGCCATGTCGCCCACCGCCGCCGGCCACCACTGCGCCGCCTGCGCCACAGAAGTTGTCGACTTCACCCAGCTCAGCGAGGCCGAGATTCTGGCGTTTCTGGCGCGGCAGGGTGGCCGGCC
>NZ_BAAGZM010001096.1:0-1462 GCF_054778495.1 Hymenobacter agri | reverse complement strand
TCCAGACCCAGCGCTACACCATCCGCCCCACCGGCCCGGTACCCGACCTGCCCGAAAACCTGGCCGTGCAGGTGGAGCTCGATAAAACCGCCCCGCACCTGGCCCGCACCCTGCCACGCGGCGCGGTGCTGACCGATGAGACGCAGACCGAATTCTGGGTGATGAAGCTGCTGAATGATTCCACGGCCGTGAAAGTCCCCGTAACTGTGGGAGCGCAGGAAAAAGACCACATCGAAATCAAAGCACCGGCTTTCAATCCGAAAGACAAAATCTTGCTCAGCGGCAACTTTGGGCTGGATGATACGGCGGCCGTGAAAGTGACGCGGCCGGTGCCGGCGGAGAAGGAATAAAAAAAGAACGTCATGCAGAGCGCAGCGAAGCATCTCGCTTGTGGTAGTAATTCAATCGGTTGATTTAGTTGATGCACGCGAGATGCTGCGCTGCGCGCTGCATGATGTTCTGAGACAACCAAATACCAATGCCCAACCGCCCGTCTATCTTCCAAACCTACAAGGCGCCCATTGCGGTGCTGCTGGCGCTGGCCCTGGCGCTGGGCACGGTGGCCTACCGGCGCATCAGCGTGGCCCTGTTTCCGGAGGTGACGTTCCCGAAGGTAAAGGTGATTGCCGACAACGGCCTGCAGCCCGTCGACCGCATGATGGTGACCGTGACCAAGCCCATGGAGGACGCCATCAAGCGGGTGCCGGGGCTGAAGCTGCTGCGCAGCACCACCATCGGCCTTCCTGGACTGGAACGTGGACGTGGCCAAGAGCCAGAGCCTCATCGAGTCGCGCCTGAACCAGATTCGGGGCGACCTGCCGCCCACCGTTAACATCTCCGTCGAGCGCATGAACCCGGCCATTCTGCCGGTGATGGGCTACACGCTGGCCGCGCCGGGCCGCTCGGCGCTGGAGCTGCGCAAGCTGGCCCTGTACACCATTAAGCCCTTCCTGTCGCAGGTCGACGGCGTGTCGGCGGTGCAGGTGCAGGGCGGGCGCACGAAGGAGTACGAAGTGGAGCTGCTGCCCGACCAACTGGCCGCCCTTGGCCTGGGCCCCGACGACGTGAGCAAGGCCCTCGCCGCCACCAACTTCGTGCAAAGCAACGGCTACCTGAGCGACTACCGCCGCCTCTACCTGACCGTGACGGACGCCACTATCACCCAGAAGGAGGACCTCGAAAACCTGGTGCTGCGCAACGACGGCCGCCGCATCGTGCGCCTAGCCGACGTGGCCACCGTGCGCTTGGGCGAGCAGCCCGAGTACACCCGCATCAACGCCAATGGGGCCGATGCCGTGCTCATCAGCATCCTGCGCCAGCCCGATGCTAACGTGGTGCAGGTATCGGAAGGGGTGCAGGCTAAAGTGCGAGCCCTGCGCGCCGGCCTGCCGCGCGGCGTGCGCCTGGCCCCGTACTACGACCAGGCCGATTTCGTGGCCGAGGTCGTCCGCTCGGTGCAGGA
>NZ_BAAGZM010001095.1:0-832 GCF_054778495.1 Hymenobacter agri | reverse complement strand
GGTGCCGCCGGCCGGCGCTCCGCCCAGGGCAATGGGTCCGGCATCGAGGCACACAAAGCGGCGCGGGCCGGGGTCGGCCTGCAGGATTTCAAAGTTCATCTTAAACGCGCCGTTGTTGCAGTTCGAGCTGCCGTTGCGAATGGTATAGGTACTCGCGCTGGGCGGCAGCGGAAAGCCCTGCGTGCCCCGGCAGCTGGCGCACACGGCCTGGTACACCACCCCGCGCTTGTCGAAGCGCGACGTGCCGCCATCCACGTGCTCGCCCGTGGGGGCATTTTCGCCGAAAAACGTGGCGTACTCCAGCCGGGTGAGGCCGGGCGAGAATTGGGCTAAGTAAAAATCCGAGCCGTCGGTGGTGCGCTGCACGGCGTTGCTGGTGGTGGGCAGGCCGTAGGTGCTGCCGCCCAAGTAGCTTGCGTTGTCGGCTCCGCCCCAGCCGCTGATGTACACCCGCTCGCAGTCGTCGACCAGAAACGCCGTGGGTACTAGGTTGGGCCGTTGGGTGGCTGGACCCATGGGAGTGCCGAAAGTAATGCTGAGTAAGCCCGTAGTCAGGTCAGCATTAAGCTTTTGAATAAACTGCGGGGCGCCGGGTATGCTGGCCAGTCCGGCAGTGGTGGGGTAGAGGCCCAGCGACTGGCCCAGCACGTACACGCCACCCGCAGCATCGAGTTGCAGCAACTGGGCCAAGTCGAGTTCGTTGGTGCCCAGGTAAGTAGTGCGCTCCAGCGTGCGGCCGTCGGCGCTGATACGGGCCACGAACCCATCGGCCACGCCACCCGGCGCGGTGGCGCGGTACGCCCCGGCTGTACCCGGCAGGCTGGCCGAGGTG
>NZ_BAAGZM010001094.1:0-832 GCF_054778495.1 Hymenobacter agri | reverse complement strand
CACGCTGGTCTGCGTGCTGCGCCCTAGCCCCCAAACCGGCGACCAGGAAACGGCCGTGTACACGCTTGATGTAGCCAGCGGCGCCCTACGCGAGCTGCCCAACTCCCCGCACCGCGTCGACCTGCCCGCCTACTCGCCCGACGGGAAGTGGCTGAGCTACCAGACGCCGCGCGAGCCGCCCTATTTTGAGTCGCTGGAATTTGACGTGGTGCCCACGGCGGGCGGACCGGCGCGCCATCTCTGCCGCCCGCTCGACCGCAACCTGCAACGCGCCATCTGGAGCGCCGACAGCCGGAGCCTGCTGGTGGGCGGCAACGACGCGGCTACGGTTTCCATCTGGCAAGTAGGGCTGAGCGGCAAGGTGCAGAAGCTGCCCCTGGGCCCGGTGTCGCCCAACGGCAGCTATTGGGTGGAGATGGCAGTGGGCCGCCGCAACGCCGTCGCCCTGGCCGCCAATGAACCGGGCCGCCCGGCCGAGCTGTACTACCTGGCCTCGCCGACGGCCGCCCCGCGCCGCCTCACCGATTTTAACCACGAAACCGCCGCCCTGGCCCTGGGCCGCATGGAAGCCGTGGATTGGCCCTCCGACAACCTGCGGCCCGACGGCATCCTCACTTACCCGCCCGACTTCGACCCCGCCAAAAAATACCCGCTGGTGCTGATGATGCACGGCGGCCCTTCGAACGCCTCGCGGGCCGCCTTCTACGGGCTGGGGCAGGCGGTGGCGGCGCACGGCTACGTGGTGTTTCAGCCCAACTACCGAGGCTCCGACAACCTGGGCTACGCCTTCCAGCGGGCCATTCGCGACGATGCCGGGGCCGGGCCGGGACGC
>NZ_BAAGZM010001093.1:0-838 GCF_054778495.1 Hymenobacter agri | reverse complement strand
ACACGTAGATGGCGGCGTCCATGCCGGGGCGCTGGGCGGGGGCTACGGTGCTCCAGTCGAGGGGGCTCGGGTAAGGATTGCCCAGCAGGTGCCAGCCAGCGGCGGCATCGGTGCCGCGGTTCAGCGTGCCCGAGGCCACGGGACCGTTGTTCAGCGCCCCCACGAAATCGACCAGAGCCGTGTTCGGCGCGTTCACGGTGTAGCCTTTGCCCGCCACCATCGGGTCGCTCAGGCTATTGGGCGAGAACCAGCCTTTGTCGAAGGCGCTGAAGTTCGAGGTCACCGTCGCGATGCGGTCCTGGTTGTAGCCAAATACCGTCGGGAAAGCGGTAACCGTGCCCGGCGTAGCGCTGCTGTTGTAGGCGGGGTTCACCACCGGCGTGAAGCCAGCCGTGGCCAAATCCGCCACCGTGGTGTTGCTCACCGGGGCCGAGTAGTGGCGGTAGCCCAGCGGATTGCTGCTGTTGATGTAGCGCTGCACGGTAGCCGTGCCGTTCACCACGCCGCCCGTATTCACTACGCCCGCCGTGCCAGTGGCCGACGATAGCAGCGTGAACGTTTGGCCGCCCGTGTTCAGGTTGCCCAGGTTCAGGTTCAGGCCCTGCGTCAGGCTCAGGGCCTGGCTCAGCGTTACGCCGGAGGCATTCTGCACGCCCATAGCCAGCACCGTGCCGGGCAGGCCCAGGCCGGTTACCTGCGCCGCGTTGCCGGTGTAGATGTACTGGGCCAGCGGGCTATACGTGCGGGTACCCGTTAGCAATACCGCGCCGGTGGGCACGCCCGTCGGCGAAATGCCGGCCGGGTCGCAGATGGCCAGCGTGCCGCCGGCCTGCAGCAC
>NZ_BAAGZM010001092.1:0-841 GCF_054778495.1 Hymenobacter agri | reverse complement strand
CAGCAGCCAGAGGCGGCGGGGCGTTTGCTCGGGGCGGGGCAGGCGGTGCAGCAGCCCCCGCCACAGCTGCCGGTTGGCCAGCCAGTAGCCGGTAGTGAAGTACAGCGAAACCAGCCAATGCACCAACACCAGCGGCCAGCGGCTGTATGGGCCGGTGGGTAGGTTCACCAAGGCAATAGCCAGGCTCAGCAGCGGAATGCCGCCTAGCAAAAACCGTCGGTCGGAGGGGGCGGGCATGGCAGGGTGCGGCTTCTGCCGGGGCTATGCTGCCAGCGCCAGGGCGGTGCAGCTGGCCGCGAGCAGGCCGCAAAGCGGGGTGTAATAACGGGTGTCGAGGCGGGCAAAAGTAGTGTGCTGCACGCGCTTACTCAGCCCCACGTAGCGAAAGTCGCCCACCATGCGCAAGGTAAACAGCAGGGCCAGCCCACCCAGTGCCAGCCGTAGTCCGCCGGGAGCAGCCCCCGGCCCCAGCGCCAAATATGCGGCGTTCAGGCTGCTCATGGCCAGCAGGCCCACGGCCACGGCGGCCGTCAGGCCCGCCGAAGGGCGCATCAGCAACTGCCCGTTGGCCGCAGCGGGCAGGGCTTGCGCCCAACCTCGCTGCCCACCCAGGGCCCAGTAGCCATGCAGGCCAGCCAAAAAAAAGAAAATAAAGACGTTGAATGCTGCCAGCCAGAGCATGGAAAGTTGAGAAATAGGATGAATGAACAAGCAAGCCAGTGTGTTACGCGGCCCATAGCGGCCGGCCCGCCATCGCCTGCCAAAACAGCCCGCCTACCACGGCCGCATACAGCACCGCTCCGGCCCAGGTGAGCCCGGCGGCTTGCCGCGGCACCCACTG
>NZ_BAAGZM010001091.1:0-841 GCF_054778495.1 Hymenobacter agri | reverse complement strand
CCCCTGCTCAGCTGGCAGCACGAAGCACGGGAGCTGGCGCGGCTGTGGGCCGAGGCAGTGCCGGTAGCTTCGGCGAGCGGGCGCTAATTTGCTGCCGCGCCCCCCCGCTGCGGCCGTTGCTCTGCTCATGAAAAAACTTTTACCTGCCCTCCTCCTCGGCACGGCGTGTTTCGCTGCCGGGGCCTTCGTGGCCCGCCCCACCGCCCCCGACGAAATAACGGTGCCCATGCTGCGCGCGGCCCAGCAGTTATTCGGGCTGAATTTTACCGACGCGCAGCTCGACTCGACTCGCCGCAACCTGAGCGGCTACCGCGACAGCTACGAGGCCCTGCGTAAAGTCGACCTGCCCAACAGCGTGGCCCCGGCCGTGGGCTTCGACCCGCGCCCGCTGCGCCTGCGGCAAACGCAGCTCAGCAGCGGCGGCAGTGCCGGCCACCTGCCCGAAACCGGCAAAGTGAAGCTGCCCGCGAACCGCGACGAACTGGCCTTTTATACCGTGCGGCAGCTGGGCGAGCTGCTGCGCACCCGGCTAATTACCTCCGAAGACCTCACGCGCTTCTGCCTCACGCGCCTGAAGAAGTACGACCCGCGGCTGCACTGCGTCATTACCCTCACCGAGGACCTGGCCTACCAGCAGGCCCGGCAGGCCGATGCGGAGATTCAGGCCGGCAAATATCGCGGGCCGCTGCACGGCATTCCGTTTGGGGTGAAGGACTTGTTCAGCGCGAAGGGCTACAAGACCACCTGGGGCGCGGTGCCCTACAAGGAGCAAGTGCTGGACGAGGACGCGGCCGTGGTGGAGCGCCTGCGCGCGGCCGGCGCGGTGCTCGTGGCCAAGCTC
>NZ_BAAGZM010001090.1:0-842 GCF_054778495.1 Hymenobacter agri | reverse complement strand
GGCCCACGTCGAGCAACGTGCCCACCACCAAGCGCACCATGCCGCGCACGAAGCGGTTGGCCCGGATGTGAAACACCCAGCCGCCCGGCGCGGGGTGCCAGGCCGCGGCCGTGCAGTAGCACACGTAATGGTTTTCGCCGCCTTTTACTTTCGAGAAGGAAGTGAAATCGAACTGGCCCAGCAGATAGCCAGCGGCCTCATTCATGGCCGCGATGTCGAGCGGGCGGTCCACATACAGGGCGTGGTCGCGGCGGAAGGGGTTGGGCTGTGTCACCACGAAATACTCGTAGTTACGCTCCAGGGCCGAGAAGCGGGCGTGGGCCTCGTCGGGCACGGCGTGCAGGCGCAGGGCCCCAATGTCGGGCGGCAGGGCGCGGCGCAGGCGGTAGAGCAGTACATCGAGCGGCATGGTGTCGGGTAATTCCGCATCGAAGTGGGCCACCTGGTGGCTGGCGTGCACGCCGGTATCGGTGCGGCCGCTGCCCAGGCAGTAGGTGGGGTGGCGCAGTATCTGGGTCAGGCAGCGGTCGAGCTCGGCCTGCACGGTGGGCTGGCCCGGCTGAATCTGCCAGCCGCGGTAGTTGGTGCCGTCGTAGGCGAGGTGCAGGAAGTAGCGCATGGGAGCAAAAGTACGGCCTGCCCGGGCCCGGCCGTTCACAAAAAGTCCCCGTCGCCACTGGGGCAACGGGGGCTTGATGGCTGCTCGCGAGCGATTTGGGCGACTAACGGTCAGATTGGCGGCGTTGGCGCAGGCGGCGTATAGCGTAGCCAACGCCGCCGGCCAGCAGCAGCGATGCGCCGCCGTCGAGAGGTACGCCGGTGGGCGTGGTCGGGGCTGGGCC
>NZ_BAAGZM010001089.1:0-846 GCF_054778495.1 Hymenobacter agri | reverse complement strand
GCGCTGCAAATCATTCACCCCGTCGGGCAGGATGACCATGACTTTCCAGATGCGGGCGGGCACCGTCACGCGGCCCTGGTCGAGGGTTTCGGCGTAGCCGTTCGAGCCGGTGCCGCCGCGGCCGTAGCTGCCCATGATGACGTAGATTTCCTGGCCGCGCTGCACCTGCGAGCGGCCGTATTCTTCGAGGTGGGCCCAGGTTTGCTGGTTGTTGTGCGGGGCCTGGGGCACCATGTTGGTCATCAGGAAGGTGTTGGCGTTGGCGTCGAGGTCGGCGGTGCGGTCGCCGCTGGGGCAGTTGTGGCCTTTGTCGAAGCCGGAGCGGGCGTAGCTGGCGGGCGTGACTTGATAGAACTGGCGGGGCAGGGCGGCGTCGGGGCGGAAGTTATTCTGGCGCGGGGCCTGGCCGAGGTCGGCCTTATCGATGTGCCAGCTCACCCAGTTCGGAATGCCACGCGGGGCGTTGTAGCCGATGGTAAATTCGGGGTGGACGAGCAGGTAGTTGCTGGCGTTGGCGGGGTCGGAGGTGGCGCCGCTGGGGTTGCCTAGGGCCAGGTTGGCGTCGTTGGGGTCCTGGGCCTGGCCGGTGCCCGTGCCGGCGGGGTATTGGGTGGTGGGGTTTTGGGTATTGGAGGACGAGGTCTGGCCGCGGTTCTCGAAGTAGCCGCCTGCTACGCCCGAGCCGGTGGCCACGGCGGGGCCGCCGGCAGTTTCGAGCACGATGTCGTCGATGTCGAGCCGGTTTTTGGGGCCGCTGGTTTTGCGGATTTCCAGCCGGATGGGCTCGTTGGCCAGCCCGGCGAAAACGTGCGGCACCAGCGCCGGTCCGCTGGTGGTGACGGGCGC
>NZ_BAAGZM010001088.1:0-847 GCF_054778495.1 Hymenobacter agri | reverse complement strand
AATCGAGGCGCAGGCGCTTGTCGTCGAGCTGGGGCTGCACGGTGGCGGTGGCGAAGCGCACCACGTCGGCCAAATTGGTGGGCTGCACGTCGAGCTGAATGCCGGCGCCCGCGTCGAGGCGCGAGACGTCAAGTAGCTCGGCCACCATGCGCTGCAGGCGCTGGGTTTCCTGCCGGATGTAGCCGGTGATGCGCTGGCGCTCGTCGGCGGGCAGCCGCTCATCTTGTAGCAGCTTGGTGTTGAGATTAATGCTGGACAGTGGTGTCTTCAGCTCGTGGCTCACGGTGGCCAGGAAATTAGATTTCACCTGGTCGAGCTTTTTGAAATCGGATACGTTGCGCAGCGTGAGGATGTGGCCCACGAATTCGGTCTTCTCAGTCGCTTCGTTGAAGGACACCAAGTCCTGCACCGCCAATTGGTAAAAAGCTTCTTCGCCGCGCAGGCTGATGTGCAGCAGCGGCGCTTCGGCCACGGCGGCCTCGCGGTTGGGCGCATCGAGCGGCCGCAGCATGGCCTGGAACAAGTCGTTTTCGAGGCGCACGGTGGCGGCCGGGCGGCCCAGCAGCTTTTCGGCCGGTAGGCCCAGCAGCTCGCACAGCACGGGGTTGGCCAGCAAGATGGTGCGATGCTCGTCGAGCAACAGCAAACCTTCATCTAAGGTGTTCACGATGCTGGCGGCGCGGTTGCGCTCGGTGATGAGGCCGGCCTCGGTGGAGGTGCGGTACTCGCGCAGCTGGCTCAGCATGCGGTTGAAGGCGCGGGCCACCTGGCCGAATTCGTCGTGGCTTTCCTGCGGGATGCTGGCCGAGAAGTCGCGCGCCGTGGCGTGGTCGAGGGCGGCGGTGAG
>NZ_BAAGZM010001087.1:0-850 GCF_054778495.1 Hymenobacter agri | reverse complement strand
CCCGCCGCGAACCGGCCGCAGGTACGGCCGCCCGCAGCCCCGGCCAGGTAGGCCAGGATTTCGGCATCGGTTTTCAGGGTGAAGTCGACCACGGTTTTGGCGCAGGCGGCGCAGTGGTGGCCGGCGGCGGTGGGCGTCATGGCATCCCAGCTTTCGGAACAGGGCTGCGGAATGCGGAGCGTGGTGATAGGGCGCATGGGCGGGCGGTGCAAGGATGTACTCGGTTAATGCCGGCCGGCCCGCGAATACACACGGCCCTTCCGCAAAAAAATGTATCTTGGGTAATCATCCGGTCCTTACCGCTTTTTCCTATGCTGAAGCTCTTCCGCTTTGCGCCGCTGGCGCTGGTTGTTCTGTCCTTACCGGGCCACGCCCAGCGCGGCGCTGGCAGCGCGGTGGGGCTGGAAATTCCGGCCCCCGCCCCGCCCACCAAAGGCCATTTCCTCGCGGGCACCTACGTGGTGAGCAGCTACGCGCCCACGGCGGCCGGCTACGGCTACGGCTACGGCTACGGGGTGCAGCCCTACCTGCGCTATCAGCTGGGCAGCAGCGCCACCGGCCGGCCGCGCCCGTTCGTGCAATACACCTTCGTGCCCTACCGCCCGCAGGGCTTTGGCACTGGCCCGGGCTATGGCTTTGATGGTCTGCCGGCCAACGCGGGCTTTGCTCCGCTGGCGCAACAGGCAGTGCCGACGGGCTATGGCGGCGCCGGCAGCTACGGCGGGCTGGGCGCGTTTTCGGTGGGAATTCCGATGCGAATCGGGGCTGGCTCGGCCGTGCTGAATATCGGCGGGGCATTGGTGCAGGACGCCTTTATGCAGTCGGTGCGCGGGCGGTAGCGGGGGGCGGG
>NZ_BAAGZM010001086.1:0-850 GCF_054778495.1 Hymenobacter agri | reverse complement strand
GCGGGCGCCGGGGCGCATGGCGCGGCGCGGTCCGCCGGGCAGCTTACCAGCCTGGTCCGCCTTCATCTGGGTGTATTTGGCGAATTGCTCGGGCGTAAAGACGGTTTTCAGCTGCTCGTCGAACTTGGCTTCGGCGGCTTTCATGTCCTGCGGCGAGCCGTAGCGGCGGCCGTTGGTCACGCGGCCTTCGCGCAAGGTTTGCATCTGCTCGCGCTGGGCCAGCAGAATGGGCTGTAGCTTGGTTTGCTGCTCGGCGCTCAGGCCCAGCTCGGTGCCGAGGTACTGCACGCGGCGAGCCACCATCTGCTCAGGCGTTTGCTGGATGCCGCCGGCCGGCGGCACGGTGCGCACAATGGTGGTAGTGGGGGCGGCGCCCGGCGTCTGGGCCGGGGTTTGGGCGTGGGCCGCGAAGGTGGTAGCTCCGCTGGCAGCGAGAAGGAAGAGGAGGTTTTTCATGAAGCGAATAAGGGAAAAAAACGCGACCCGCCATGGCTGACGGGGGCCGTCGGGTGGCCGCACGGGGGCGCCAGGCAAGGAGCGCGCCAACTGCTCCAGCTGCCCCGGCCGGGAAGCGGTGGCAAATATCTGCCTATATTTCGGCCCCGCTGCCGTGGGCGGTCCGTTTTGGCGGGGCAAACACGTGCGTTGGGTTCGTTTTTTTCTTCCCATTCCCACTTTTTCTTTCTCATACATACCCTTACACATGGCAAGTATTTTCGCCAAAAAACCTCTGGCCGTGCTGCTGGGCGAGGCCAACTCGACCGGGCACGGCACCCTGCAGCGTACGCTGGGCGCCGGTAACCTCGGCGTGCTGGGCGTGGGCGGCATCATCGGCGCGGGCCTGTTTGTG
>NZ_BAAGZM010001085.1:0-858 GCF_054778495.1 Hymenobacter agri | reverse complement strand
GGCAGGGCCGAAGCCTGCAATACCAGCATCCCGGCCGTGAGGCAGGCCGGCAGGGCGTAGTGCCGACGCAGGTGGGTAACGGGTTTTTTCATACAGATAATAAGGCGTTGGGCCCGGCCAAGAGGCGGCGGGGCGGTGGGAATTGGCGGGTTAGTTGGGGCGGGCCGGGGCCGGATGCACCGGGCCGGGCAGCTCCGAAAGCACGATGCGGCCGGCCTCGCGGGTGGCTTTCAGGTGGAAGGTTTCCTGCAGGGCCAGCAGCAGCACTTCGAGGTCGCCCACGGGCACGGTGCCGGTCATGCGGCGCTCGGCCAGGGCAGGGCTATTCACTACTACATCAATGCCGTAGGTGTCCTGCAAGCGGGTGGCGAGCTCGGCAATGCTGGTTTCTTCGAGCACCAGCTGGGCATCTTTCCAGGCGGCGTAGGGGGCGGTGCGCACGGCCTTGGGCGCGGGGGCCTGGGGCTGGGCATCGCGCGTTTCGAGCAGCTCGCCGGGTTTCAAAATCACGTCGGGCCGGCGCTGGTCGTCGAAATCAACCCGCACCTTGCCCGAGAGCAGCACCACCCGCGCCTGGTCGCGTCGGCGGTACACGGTGAACTTCGTGCCCAACACCTCCACCGCAAAGCCGGCCTGGGTGTGCACCACAAAGCGCTGGTTGTTGGGCTGATGCTTCACCGAGAAGTAGCCTTCGCCGTCGAGCCACACCTCGCGCGGCTTGCTGGCGGCCCAGCCCGCCGCGTAGCGCAGCGTAGAGTGGCCGTTGAGCGTGGCTTCCGAGCCATCGGGCAGCTTGATGGTGTGCACCTCGCCGTAGGCCGTGGCCACTTCCTGCGGGGCCGGCGTGCGCTGCGTCAG
>NZ_BAAGZM010001084.1:0-860 GCF_054778495.1 Hymenobacter agri | reverse complement strand
CGGACGCGCCGCCCACCTCCGATGAGTTCGACAGCGTGGCGCTGGGCCCGCAGTGGCAGTGGCCCGCCAATCCGCAATCGGGCTGGGCCCTGCCCAACGGCCCGCTGGGCTACCTGCGTCTCTACGCCCAGCAACTGCCCGCCGATTTCAAAAACTACAGCCAGGTGCCCAGCCGCTTACTGCAAAAGCTGCCGGCCGAAACCTTCACTGCCACCGCTAAGCTCACCTTCGCGCCTCACGCTGAAGGCGAGCAGGTGGCCCTGCTGATGGACGGCCTCGACTACGCCTACCTGACCGTAAGCAGCCAGAACGGGTATTGGAGCCTGGCGCAAGCTACCTGCCGCAACGCCGACCAGCTCGTGCTGGAAACCAGCACCGTACCCGTGCGCATCGCCGCACCCGCGTCGGGCCTCATCTACCTTCTGGTGCAGGTGCGCGCTGGGGCTCGCTGCCGCTTTAGCTACAGCGTCGATGGCGAGCGTTTTGAGGAAGTTGGAGAAGAGTTCGTTGCCCGCGAAGGCCGCTGGATTGGGGCCAAAATGGGCCTGTTCTGCAGCCGCGTGGGGCGCACCAACGACGCCGGCTACGCCGACGTGGACTGGTGGCACGTAACGCCCTAGGACGGGTGGCTACTCGGCCCGCAGTTCCAATAGCTCATTCTGCCAACGCAGCTGCTCGGCCGAAATTGGGTAGGGGGCCCCATGGCGAATTGCCTCGTGCACGGCCTCAAACAGGCCCATGTAGTTGCCCGGCGCGGCGGCATCGGGCATGGTGTGCAGATGGCCGTCGACCGAGGCCAGCGTGAGAAGGCCTTCCTGGCCCGGCTGCTCGCGGCCGTACTCGGGCGCGGTAGGCGGCAG
>NZ_BAAGZM010001083.1:0-861 GCF_054778495.1 Hymenobacter agri | reverse complement strand
GAGGCGGGCCAGCAGCTCGCCCATGCCCTGGTAGATGGTTTCCCAGAGCAGGGCCGTGAGGCCGGAATGCGGCCCCAAGGTGCGGCGCAGCTCCAGCAGGTGCATCACCAGGCCGGCAAACTGGCCCAGCAGCAGGCGCTCGGCGGGGGCAAACTCCCGCGGCGGGCCGTCGAACAGGCACAGGGTGCCAATATTATAGCCATCGGGCGTGCGCAGGTTATGGCCGGCGTAGAAATGCAGGCCCAGCTGCAGAATCAGCGACAGGTCGACGCCCGGGGCGCTGTTGCGGCGCAGGTCTTCGAACACGGCCGTGTCGGATTGTAGAATCGTGGCCGAGCATAGGCTGTGCTCGCGCGGCACCCGTTCGATGTCGGGGGGTAGGTTGTAGGGCGACTTTAGTAGCACGGTGGCTTCTTCCACGATGGAAAGCATGGCATTGCGCACCCGGAACAGCCGCGCCGTGAGGGTTACTACCTCATCGAGAATGGCTTCGCGACGGGCATCGAGCAGCTGGTAGCGGCTGAGGGCCCGCAGGCGGGCGGGGTCGTCGGCCGGCAGAAGAGAAGGGGGTAGCATGGTCACGGCCGGAAGAAGGTAGGGTAGTACCAGGGCCGAAGCCGATGAGCCCGGCCCGGCTGGCAGCACGCGTTACTGAAGCCTAATATATAGAATCCGGATGATGTTACGGCTGGCGCGGCCTGAAAGATGTGCGTGGGGGCCACAAGCCGCCGCGCCGCTACCTTTGGGGCTGTGCTGCCCGATTCGCCTGCTTTTACCTACGATTATGACGTGGCCATCGTCGGGGCCGGCCCGGCCGGTACGGCCTGTGCGCTGGCCTTGCGCCACGCTGGCCTGCGCGTG
>NZ_BAAGZM010001082.1:0-863 GCF_054778495.1 Hymenobacter agri | reverse complement strand
GGTCGACGGTGGCGCTGGGCGTGGCCACGGGCAGGTTGCGCGAGCGGCGGATAACCTTGTTCACGGCTTCGAGCGCGGCGGGCGTTACGCCGCTGGCTTCGTTCACGGCTTCGGCGTACATCAGCAGCACGTCGGCGTAGCGCAGCACAATCCAGTCGTTTTCGCCATCGAGCGAGGCCGTAGGCGTGTCGGTGTACTTCTTGGTGAAGTAGACGGTGGTGCTGCCAACGGTGCCGGTGCCGTAGGAGGCGGCGGCCCGCACGTCGGTAGCGCCGCTGGCCGTGAAGGCATCCACCAGGCCTTTGTGCAGCGAGAAAAACTGGTCGGAAGTGCCGATGCCGCCCACCTGGCTGGCCGCCGTGGCGAAATTGTTGGCAAACGGACTGCCGATGCCCAGCGCGCCCTTCGAGTAGCGCACCGCAAACAGAATCTCGCTGTTCATCTCGTTGTTGGTAGCGAAGATGTTGGCGTAGGTGGCTTGCAGGGCGTAGGCGTTGGTGGCGATAACCGTGTTCAGAATGGCCGCGGCGTCGCCGTATTTCTTTTCCGTGAGGTAGACCTTGCCGAGAATACCCTGCGCGGCACCCTTGGTTACGCGGCCCAGGTCGGCGGTGGGCACGGTGGCGGGCAGGTCGGCAATGGCGTCGGTCAGGTCCTTTTCAATCTGCGCGTACACCTGCGCGGCGGACGTGCGGCCGTAGGTGTAGGCGTCGGGGATGCTGGCAATCTCGGTAGTCACCAGCGGAATATCGCCCCAGATGCGCACAGCGTTGAAGTAGGTGAGGGCCCGGATGAATTTCACCTCGGCGAAGTAGCGGGCGCGGGTGGCGGCGGTCAGCTTCACGGCGCCGGCGCGGGCCAGC
>NZ_BAAGZM010001081.1:0-866 GCF_054778495.1 Hymenobacter agri | reverse complement strand
GGCGCCGGCAAGGGCAGGCCCGCCAGGGCGTGCACCTGCAGGTCGAACTGCGAGGCGTCGCAGGCGTCAATCGTGTAGTGGCCGCTATTGTGCGGGCGCGGGGCCATCTCGTTCACCACCAGGCCGCCGTGTTCGGTGCCGTCGTCCACCACAAAAAACTCCACGCACAACATCCCCACGTAGCCCAGGTGCCGGGCAATGGACACGGCCGCCTCACGGGCGCGGGCGGCCAGGGCGGCCGGCATGTTGCCCTCGTAGGCGTAGGTCACGGCCAGAATGCCGGCCACGTGCACGTTGCGCTGCGGGGCGAAGCTCACCACCTGCCCATCCCAGCCGCGCGCCACCAGCACCGAGCACTCGGCCGTGAGCGGCAGCATCTTTTCCAGCACGCAGGCCGTCTCGCCCAATTCCGCCCAGGCGGCGGCCAGGTCGTCGGCCGTTTTCACGCGCACCTGGCCCTTGCCGTCGTAGCCCAGGCGCGCGGTTTTCAGGATGCCGGGCAGCAAATCGGCGCGCTCAGCCAGCACGGCTTGCAGCTGGGCCGGCGTTTCAATCACGGCGTAGGGCGCGCAGGTCACGCCCGACACGTCGGCGCAGGCCGTGAAATGGGCCTTTTCCTCGATGCGGTCCTGGGCAATACCCACGGCGGCGGCGCCCGGCGCCACGGGGCGGGATTGCGCCAGGGTTTGCAGCGTCTGGGCCGGCACGTTCTCAAACTCGGTGGTGATGGCCTGGCACCGCTCGGCCAGTTGCGCCAACCCGGCCGTGTCGTCGTAGCGGGTCTGGATATGGTAGTGGCTCACCCGCCCGGCCGGGCTCTCAGCGTCGGGCTCCAGCACGGCGGTGAAGTAGCCCAGGCGCTGGGC
>NZ_BAAGZM010001080.1:0-867 GCF_054778495.1 Hymenobacter agri | reverse complement strand
GCGCACCGGGGCTGGTGGAGGGAGCGCCGCCGCGACCGGCGCGGGAGCCGGTGAACGCACCGGCCTGGCAGCCAGTCTGGGGTTGGCTTGAAATAAATAAGCCGAGGAAATCGGCACCGGCTTGGGCTTGGCGGCGGCCATGCCCCACAGGTTGCGCCAGGAAGCAGGCTCCGTCGGCGGCAGTGCCCAGTTGACGAACACGCGGGTATCGAGGCGGTACTGGCAGTAGTCGACCCGCAGGCGGTAAGGCTCGCCGGCCCGCAGCGCCACGGTGGCCGTGTAGTAGCTCACGGGCTGCCCGCGCCACTCGTTCAGGAGCTGTTGGTCGTTCAGCCACAGCCGGACGCCATCGTCCACGGTTACGTGGAAGGTGTATTCGCCGCTGACCGGCGGCACCAGCCAGCCCGTCCAGCGCACCGAAAACTGCTCGGCGGGCATTCCCGGCGCGGGCGGCTGGTGCCCCCAGTCGAAATCAATGGTGGCATCGCGCCGGGTCAGCACAAATTTCTCAAAGTCGATGCCTTCATAATAGTCGCCCTTCAGGCCGTTGATGGCCGGCGCCGTCTGGGCCCGCGCCCGCGGGGCAGCCAGCAGGCACAACAATAGCAGCAGCCCAAAGCGGTAGTAGTTCGGGAAACTCATATGATGCCAACGCAATACCCGGAAGGCTTAGTATTCAATTCCCGTACAATACTGCTGCTACTTGAACTCATTACCGCAATGAAAGCAGTGATACCGCCGTCCCCGCACCGGAAACCGCAGCAGCACCGACAATACCGATTCCCAGAACCCGTAGGTATTGCGCGTGGCCGGCCCCCAGGCCACGTCCGACGACCCGCAGCGCGGGCAGCGGGGCGTCACGGGGTC
>NZ_BAAGZM010001079.1:0-871 GCF_054778495.1 Hymenobacter agri | reverse complement strand
GACGGCGACGGCGACCTCGACCTCGTGACGGCCAACTACAACCACGCCAACGGCAGCAACACGGCCAGCGTGCGCCTGAACGGCGGCGACGCCAGCGGCTCGAACACGGGCGTATTCGCGGGCGGCTCCAACCCCACGGTGCTCAACAACGCCAACGGCCTGGCGCTGGGCGACATCGACAACGACGGCGACCTGGACCTGCTGACCTTCTCCTTTGGCAACACGGTGGATGTGCGCCTCAACAGCGGCGGCGGCACGTTTGCCGCCGGCAGTACGTTCGCAGTGCCCGGCTACGTCAACTGCCTGGCGCTGGGCGACGTGAACGGCGACGGCTACCTCGACGCCGTGACGGCCGACTATACCAGCAACGCAGCCAGCGTGCGCCTCAACAGCGGCGGCGGCACGTTTGGGGGCGGCTCGGACCTGGGCCTGGCCAGCACCACCACTTTTGTAGCGCTGGGCGACGTGGACGCCGACGGTGACCTCGACCTGCTGGCCAGCAACGGCTCGCAGGTGAGCGTGCGCCTGAACAGCGGCGGCACGTTTGGCGGCGGTTCGGACGTGAGCCTCGGCGGTAATCCTTACGGCCTGGCCCTGGCCGACATCGACGGCGACAACGACCTGGACCTGCTGGCCGCCAACTATAGCAGCAGCCCCGCCGTGAACGTGCGCCTGAACCAGCCTCCGGCCCCCGTCATCAGCAGCATCAGCCCCACCCCTGGCGTGCGCGGCCAGGCCATGACGGTGACCGGTACCAACATGAGCGGCATAACGGCCGTGAGCGTGAACGGGGCGGCGGCCACCGCGGCCAGCTTCGTGAACAACACCGCCACCAGCCTCACCTTTCAGGTGCCGGCCACGGCCGGGGCCA
>NZ_BAAGZM010001078.1:0-874 GCF_054778495.1 Hymenobacter agri | reverse complement strand
GGTGCCGGCCAGGGTGAAGGCGCCCGTGTTATCGGCCGCGGCGTAGCCGCTTACCGCCACGTAGTAGCGGGTGCCGGCCGTGAGGCCCGTCAGGTTCACGCTGCCCACGGGGGTATTCGAAGCGCCCGACCCCTGGCAGAAAACCTGGGTGAAGGGGCCCGCCGAGCAGCTGGGGCTGGTGAATACCCGGATGGCGCCGGCCGCCGCGCCTGTGGCCGTAAGCGTGGTGCTGGTGCCGGTGGGCACGAAGGTGAACCATACGTCTTTAGGCAGGGCGCCGCCGGCGCAGGCGGGCGTCACAATACCGTTCTGGGCGCTGGTGGTGGCGCCGCTGTTCGAGCTCGAAAGCGCGGTGGTGCCCAGGGCCAGGGCCCCGCAGGGCTCATCGTTGGCCGGCGCCAGCAGCGGCGTGGTGAAGCACACCGGGCCGGCCAGCGTGCTGCTGCCATTGAAGCTGCCGCACACCTGCTGCACGTAGAAGCAGTAGGCCGTGGCGGCGCTGAGGCCGGTGAGCGTGGTGCTGGTACCGGTGATACCGGTGAGCGTGGTACCGCCCGTGGCAGGGTTGAAACCCGACGGGCCGTAAACGACCGTGAAGGTGCTGCCCGTCGTGGTGGCGGCGCTCCAGCTCACGGCGGCCGTGGTGCCGGTAAGGGTGCCGGCGGTCAGGCCGGTGGGTAGCGGGCAGTTGGGCACCGGCGCCGCGCAAATGGTGAAGTTGCCCAGCGTGCCAGCGGTGCCGTACTCGTTCACCCGTACGTAGTAGGTGGTGCTGGGCGTCAGGGCCGTGAGGTCGAGGTTGGGGGCGGCCGTGTTGCTGGCCGTGCCGGCGCAGCTAATGTAGGTGAGCGGCCCGGCGCAGGCCGTGCCCGAG
>NZ_BAAGZM010001077.1:0-876 GCF_054778495.1 Hymenobacter agri | reverse complement strand
TGGGGGCGTGGAGCGCACCGACGACGCGCAGCAGCTGCGGCCGGGCGAGCTCGTTCCAGGTTGCGGGGACGGCGCGGTAGCGGCCGTCTAAGTGTACGTCGTGCAAGGCAGGGGGGCGTTGTTTCCCCAAAGCTCCCGCCCCACCCTGACGGGAAAAAGGACACGAAAAAGACCCATTGGATGGGCGGGGCTTATTGCTTGGGGCGCTCAGCGAATGAGCTTGGCGAAGGTGCCACACCTGTTTTGCACCCAAGCCAGCAGTGCAGCCCCGCTCAGGGCCACAAGTCCGTACACCCACCAGGGAGTGGCCGCGGGCGTCGCTGCGGCTGAACTGCCCGGCCCGATGGCCGCAGCCGTCGCCTTAGTTTTTCCCGTTGTAGTAGGCGAGGCCACGTTGCTGTTGCCGTGCTGAACCGTGAACGTGACCGGGCCGGTGAACTTGTACTTGCGCGCCGGCGGCAGGCCCAGCCGGGCGGCCGTGGAGTCGTTCGCTAGCGCCAGGGGCGCGTGCCAGGTATCGCGGCTGCAGCCAGCAACCAATACCAGCAGCAGCACCGCCAGTACTGATACACTAACACCAACGGCCAAGGCCCCCAGCCCTTCTCGGTAAACGTTTCGCTTCATTTCGCTTTCTGATAAGTAGGGTTGTCGACCACGTTGGCCACGGCCGCCACCATGCGCTTCAGGCGCCAGTTCACGTACACGCCCTCGCCGTCACTCTTCAGTGCGCCACCGCCACCGGTATTGCCGCCCACGGCCCGGCAGCTCGGCCCGGTGCCCCAAACGATGAGCATCTCGACGTGCAGGATGTGGGCAGCGCCCCAGGTAAAGCCCAGCAGGTCGCCGGGCTGCGGTGCGGGTCGCCCGGCCAGCTGC
>NZ_BAAGZM010001076.1:0-878 GCF_054778495.1 Hymenobacter agri | reverse complement strand
GCCAGCCGCGAGGAAGTGGCCACGCTGCACGGCGTGCTGAGCCTGGTGGCGCTGGCCGTATTGCCGCCCACGGCCCTCACGCTAGCCACGGCGGCGGCTGTCACGGCCTTCACCATCGCCATCACCTACCGCCAGCGGTGGAAATACCAGCTGTTGCTGGGCATCGTCAGTTTTTTCGCCTTCCACCTCTACTGGCATCGGCAGTTGACGGACATTCCCAACTCCCTGCGCCTGGTGGCTATGGCGCTGGTGGCGCTGGTGGGCGTGGCGGCCGCCGTGGTGCAGTACCGCCGCGTGTACGCCCAGCGGCGGTTCGAGCCGCTGCTATTCACCGCGCATCTGCTCAACTGGACCTGTCTGGGTATCAACCTGTACCTGTATAGCACGGGCTCCATCTGGAAAACCATTCCGCTGGGCCTGGGCGCGCTGCTCACCTTCTGGGCCGGGCGGCAAGCCAAAAAGCTCGGCATCGGCTGGCTGTTTCAGACCGATACCATCATCTCGCTGATTCTGGCCCTGGCCACGGCGCTGTCGCTGCAGGGCTGGCACGCCACTACTGCCGTCATCCTGCTGTTTATGCTGCTCGAAGCGCTGCTGGTGGCCCTCATCATGGCCCGGCAACGCGAAACGCTGGTGTACCGCGTGGCGCTGTCGGGGGCCGGCCTGGCGGGGGGCGGGCTGCTGCTATTCACCGCTCTCCATGCCGTGGCGAGCCCACCCCTGGTGCTCTACCGCGAGGCCTTTGTGCTGGCGCTGGCAGGCTGGGCGGGCCTGGCTTTTGCCCGGCTCATGTATAAGCAGCCGCTATTGCAGGCGGGCAAACCCGCCGCAAACGCCTGGGCGGGCGCGCCGAATCCGGCGGAGTCGGCGCGCAACCT
>NZ_BAAGZM010001075.1:0-886 GCF_054778495.1 Hymenobacter agri | reverse complement strand
GGCGGGCCGACTGGGTGGCATTGCTGGCGCGGGCGGGCATTGCGCGCTATGAGCTGCGCTGGCGCTGGGCGTTTCGCTGGCAGCTAGTGATTTATACGGCGGGCGTAGGTGGGCTTACCGCTTAGCGGGCGAGGGCGCAGCCAGAGGCAGCTCCACGGCGTAGAGCACCCGCTCGGGCGGGCCGTTTTGACGGCCGGGGCGAAACCGCGGTAGGTGGCGTACGGCAGCCAGCACGGCCTGGTCGCACTCTGGGCCCAGCCCGCGCACGATGTAGGCTCCGGTGGGCGCGCCGGTGATTTCGACGGTGAAGGCGACGACTACTTTGCCCTTACCGCAGCGCTGCCGGACCGGCACGGCCAGCACAATTCGCTTCTGAATGGCGGCAATGACGGCGGCCCGGCCGCCCCCCGTGGTTAATTCGGGCATTTGCGCCACGGCAGTGTAGGTGCGCTGCCCGGGGGCCTGGGGCTCTTCATCAAAATCATCCCTACTACCCCGCACCGTTATCATACCGGGCTCGTAGCTGGCCCCGTCTTCGGTGGGCGGCATATTGATTTGCAATATTTTGCGGGTGGCGGCGGGCTGGTCGTAGCGGGTGCGGGCAGGCTGCCAAACCGGCATCGCACGCACGAGGCGCAGGGCTTCCGCATCGCAGGTGGGGCACAGGCCGTTGTTCACGTAGGCATCGCGCACGCGGCCATCTTCGCCCACCACGTAGCCGATTTCGACCTTCCCTTGTTGGCTGCCGCTGGCGACTTCGGCGGGCAGGCGCAGGTTGGCGCGCACGTAGGCCTCCAGGCCGGGCGCCGGAAATTGGGCCAGCTGCTCCAGCTCGTATTCGCCGTACACGTGGTCGGGCCGCATCACGGCCACCGGAAATCGAAGC
>NZ_BAAGZM010001074.1:0-887 GCF_054778495.1 Hymenobacter agri | reverse complement strand
CGCCGCCAGTCCGGCCGTGAGCTCGCGCTGCTTGTAGCATAGCGGCAGGGCCATGCCCGAGCGGAAGGCGCGCACCGTGATTTCGGCGCAGGCGCGGGCGTCGCTCAGCGCATCGTGGTGGCTGAGCGGAATGCCGAACTGCCCGGCCACGTGGTCGAGCTTGTGGCGTTCGAAGTGGGGCCAGCACAGCTTGGCCAGCTTCACCGAGCACAGGGCGTGGAAGGCCGGCACGGGCACGTCGAAATCGCGGCAGCTATGTTCGAGCACGCTCACATCGAAGGCCGAATTATGGGCCACCACGGGCTGCTGGTGCAGGTAGGGCAGGAGCTGGGGCCACACGTCGGCGAGGGTGGGCGCGTGGTGCAGCTCTGCTTCCGAAATGCCGTGCACCTGCTGGTTGCGCCAGTCCACGCGCAGCACGCGGGGGCGCAGCAGGGTGGCGTAGGTTTCCACAATCTGGCCGCCGCGCACCCGCACCACGCCCACGGCGCAGGCGCTGGCCCGCTGCTCGTTGGCGGTTTCGAAGTCGATGGCCGAGAAGTCAAGGCGGGCCAGGGCGCGGGAAATTTCTGCTTGCATAGCCCGCAAGATAAGGGCAGAGGGATAAGGAATAGGGTATAAGGCGAAGGCCGCCCATTCGCTGAATGCCCGTATTTCCTATTTCTTAATTCCCGAATCAAGCTTCGCCGCCGGGTCGCAGCACACGTCGGGCACTTCAAAGTAGTTTTCCATCACGCCATTGATGTTGCCTTCGCAGCCAGTCGTCAGGTCGATATCAAACTCAATATCGGAGCTGAATTGCCGCAGTGGGATGAGTACCCGTCCGTAGCGCAGGTGCAGCGGCGGCAGCGTGAGCTGCCGGGTGCCGGCGCGGTGCGCCGCCCGCA
>NZ_BAAGZM010001073.1:0-891 GCF_054778495.1 Hymenobacter agri | reverse complement strand
AGCCGGGCTGCTGGGGCTATTTGCGGTGCTGTGGCCCCGGCGGCTGGCCGCTGCGCAATCAGCTCCCAGTGGCTCCGACGCTGAACTGGTCGATACGGCTCCTCTGGCCACGTACGAGCGCCACTTCCGGACGCAGCTGATGCGGCGGGTGCTGTGGACGGCGGCCGTGGTGCTGGTGGCGCTGGTGGCGGGCCTCACCGTATTTGCCCAGAGCGCGGCCGGCGTGCACGATGCCGAACGGTATGCCAGCGTGTTGTTTGGGCCGGTGGTTATACTGGTGCTGGCCGCTTGGCCGGTACATGCGCCACGCTGGTTGGGTCAGTTGCTGCTGGGGCTGTGGCTGCTGGGCCTGGCGTTTCGGGCCGGGCACGTGGCGCACGACCTGCGTCGGGTGCCGCCGCTGGCTCCGGCTTCAGTTGCCAGCCCAGGGCTGCACCGGTAAGGGGTCGGGGCAACTGGCCAATAGCTCGCGCATCGTCTGATTCGACTGCGGGTGGCGCAAAGCGCCGGCTATTTCGGCTAGCGGCACCAGTACGAAGCGGCGCTCGGGCAGGCGCGGGTGCGGCACGATAAGGGTGGGAGATTCAATTACTCTTACACCGAAAAGCAGGATGTCAACATCCAGGGTTCGGCTGCCCCAATGCTCCAGCCGTTGGCGGCCGGCGTGCTGCTCGGCGGCCTGGCAGGCGGCCAGTAGCTCTTCGGGGCGCAGCCAGGTTGCGATGGCTAACACCTGATTGAGATAGGCGGGCTGGTCTTCGCGGCCCCAGGCGGCAGTTTCGTAGATACCAGACTCCGCCACAATCTCGCCGGCGGTTTCGGCCAGCTCCTGGCGGGCGGCGGCTAGCAGCGCCGCCCGGTCGCCCAGGTTGGAGCCCAGCAGCAGGTAGG
>NZ_BAAGZM010001072.1:0-892 GCF_054778495.1 Hymenobacter agri | reverse complement strand
GGCGACCCCGGCCCTGCCGCCCGATACGGCCATGCGCCGGGTGGTGCCGACGGTGCGGCGGCGGGTGGGCTTCGTGCTGTCGCTCGACAACCGGCAGTCGTTCGTACAGGCTTCGGCCGTGCACATCATTGGGCTCAATGCGGGCATTGTGCTGCCCAACCGGCGCTGGCGCCTGGGTGTGGGCGGCTACACCCTCGGCCGTAGCTACAACGACCTGTACGTGTACCAGGTGAAGAACGGCAAGCGCACCAAAAAAATCGTCGATACCCTCACGCCCCACCTCGACCTCACCTACTTCACGCCCAACGTGAGCTACGTGTTTCTGCAGCGCCGCTGGCTCGAAATCAGCCTGCCGCTCGGGTTTGGCCTGGGCCGCAGCCACTACACCGAAACCAACCAGAACGACCAGGTGAAAACCGACACCAAAGGCCTGTTCTTCCCCGTCGAGGCCGGCCTGAACGTGCTGCTAAAGCCCCTGCGCTGGGCGGGCGTGAGCGGAAGCGTAGGCTACCGTAAGTCGGTATTTGAGATTGACTACAAGGAGGATTTCGACGGGCTGTATTTCAGCTACCGCCTCAACCTCTTCGTGGGCGCCATCTGGCGCGATTACCGGGCCTACCGCCTGCAGCGGCATCACAACTAAAAGTTGGGTCATTAAGCCCCGGCGGGCCAACGCAGACCCACCTGCTTGCCGTATCTTGGGCAGAAGTCGTTTTGCTGCCGTCTATGCCATTTCCGTTACGTAATTTCAGCACCCGCCCCTTGAGCTTGAACAGGTGGTTGGGAATAATTGCCTGTGTGCTGCGCCTCGCCGGCCCGGCCGTTGCCCAGTCGCAAGCCTCTGCGCCCACGGCCGAAGCCCGCTGCCTGATGCTCCCCCTCGACCCCGCCC
>NZ_BAAGZM010001071.1:0-893 GCF_054778495.1 Hymenobacter agri | reverse complement strand
GCACCGGCGGTACGGCGGGCTCGGGGGCTTGCGCGCGGGCAGCCCCGGCCAGCAGGAGCGTAGCGGTGGCGAGTAGCAATGGCTTCATAGGCAGCGGAAGAGGGATGCGAAAGACAACAGAGGGCTCATGCTGAGCACGCCGGGCCACCGGAGGAAGCACCGGGCCCTGGTACGGCTGAGCGTGCGGCGCGGGCGAGCGTGGCTGTGCGCCGCTTGCCAAACGTGAAACTGCAGATGGGCAGCCCAACAGGCGGGCCCTTAGCGGCGCACTTCGAGCCAGCTTTTCTGGCGGCGGCCGTCGGCGTCGCGCAGCAGGAAGTAGTAAACGCCATCGGGCAGGTTGCGGGCGTCCCAGTCGTTGTGGTAGTCATCACTCTGGTACACCCGCTGGCCCCAGCGCGAATACACTTCCAGCGAGGTGCGCTGGCAGCTGAAGCGCGGCCGGAACGTGTCGTTGAGCGAGTCGCGGTTGGGCGTGATGATGTTGGGGATTTTTACTTCGCCCACTTCAATGGGCGAGAAGCCGGTGAGCACCTGGCAGTTGCCGTAGCGCGCTGTGAGGTGAATGGTATATACGCCCGGGTGCTCGTAGCGGTGCGTGGGCGTGGCCGTGGTGTCGGTGTGGCCGTCGCCAAAATTCCATTCGTAGGTAGCATTGGGGGCCAGCAGCACCGGCGCCAGCGGGCAGTCGAAGGGCGCCAGGCCGGCGTACTGCGGGAAGTTGTTGCACACCGGCAGGTTCAGCCCCACGCCCTGGGCCGACACCGGCGCCATCACCACCGTGCGCGTAGCCGCCGCCTGGCAGGGTCCGTCGCGCACGGTGTAGGTGAGGGTGAACACGCCGCCGCGGTTGTTGGTGTTGGGGGGCGTGAAGAGGCCGCCGGCCGAAACGC
>NZ_BAAGZM010001070.1:0-894 GCF_054778495.1 Hymenobacter agri | reverse complement strand
GCGGCGGCCGTGCTGGCGCAGGGCGGCCGCGCGGGGGTCGATATCGAGCTTGTTCGCGGCAAGGCCCAGCGGCTGGCCCAAAAGTTTCTGGCCGAAAACGAATGGGCCCACGCCCGCGCCGCCACCGCCGATGCGGTGCCCGAAACCCATTACACCCTGCTCTGGAGCGCCAAAGAGGCGCTTTATAAACTGGCCGCCCAGCGCGGCATCATCTTCCGCCAACAGCTACTGCTGCACGAATTTAGCCCCGAAGCATCCGGCGAAATCCCGGCTACGTTAGTGCTGGACGGGGTCCGGACGCGGCACCGCATTTGCTATACCCAACCCGCGCCCGGCTACGTGCTCACGTACTGCCACGAACCGGCCGGGTAGCCGCGGGCCGTGGGGCCGCGCCGTTTTTTCTTACCTTACCGCCATGTCTTTCCGTCGTCTGTCTATTTTAACCGCTGTGGCCCTGCTGGCCGCTACGCTCGCCGTGGGCGTGGCACGCGCCCAGGGCGGCGGCACTGTGTCCGATTTCACCCTGAAAACCGCCGCCAACGCCGACGTAGCCCTGAAAAGCTATGCCAAGGACAAGGCCGTAGTAGTGGTGTTTCTGAACCCAGCCTGCGCGTTTTCGCGCCTCTACCAGGAGCGGCTGGCTTCGCTGAGCAGCGCATACCGGGGCCGGGGCGTGCAGTTCCTTTTTATTAACGTACCCATCAACCTCGATGCGCCCGGCACCGCCGCGCCCGGCGAAGTTGAGCTGCCTACCCTCACCGATGCCAGCCAGCAAGTAGCCGGCCTGCTGGGCGTGACCAAAACCGCCGAAGCCGTGGTGCTGGAGCCCGCGGGCGGCAGTTTCGCCATCCGCTACCGCGGCGCCATCGACGACAACCCGCAGGTGGCCGGCAG
>NZ_BAAGZM010001069.1:0-896 GCF_054778495.1 Hymenobacter agri | reverse complement strand
CCGGCTCGGGCCTGCCGGCCACGGTGCGCGAGCTGGAAGCCGCCGTACCGGCCGGCAGCACCCTCATTCTGACTCAGGCTACCGGCATCAGCCAGCGCCTGCTGCCCACCAGCGGCACTTTAGATAACAGTGCGGGACTGACCCTACTTTCGAGCGCGGCCGGTACTGCGCTGGTCACGCCCGGCGCGGGCTCGCTCTCAACGGCCCTGAGTGTGCAGCGCTACCTCGATGCCAGCGTGAACCCCGGCCCGGGCTATCGCCACCTGGCTGCGCCCGTAACCGGCGCCACGGTGGGCGGGCTGAACAACACCGCCAGCGGCGGCAGCTACGCGCCCGAAATCAGCCAGGCCACTACCTATAATAACTCGGCCACACCGGGCACGACCACGCCCTTCCCCACTATCTTTTTCTACGACCAGAGCCGGGTGACGCGAGCCAGCGCCTACGCGCCCTTCGACCGCGGCTACCAAGCCCCCGCCAGCTTGGCCGACCAGCTAACGCCCGGCCGCGGCTACACCGTGAACCTGAACGGCGGCCAGACGCTGACCTTCCGCGGCACGCTCACGAGCAATAATGTGGATTTCAGCACGACGCTGCCGGGGGCAGTGTCGGCCGATGGCGGCTGGCATTTGCTGGGCAACCCGTTTGCCTCGGCTCTGAACTGGGACGCCGTGTCAGTACCAACCGGGCTGGATGGAGCCATGTACATCTTCGTGAGCAACAGCCAGTACGGCGGCAACTATCGCAGCTACGTGAACGGCGTGGGCAGCGCGCCGGGCAGCACCATTCCGCTCGGGCAGGCGTTTTTTGTGCGCTCGCCGGGTGCCGCGCCCGTCACGCTCACCTTCCCCACGGCCGCCCGCATCACCGATTTTACGGCCGCCAACGCCGCCACC
>NZ_BAAGZM010001068.1:0-897 GCF_054778495.1 Hymenobacter agri | reverse complement strand
GGCGTTGCGGGTGGGCAGCATGGCCACGGGCGTGCTCAGCGTCCAGATGCCCTGCACGCTGCCGGTGGCTTCCACGTAGTTCGGGCTGGCACTCTGAGCGGTGCGGGGGGCGGCAGCCCAGGGGCCAGCCAGGGAGCCGGCGTAGTAGGGCTGCAGGTCGGCCTTGGCCAGGCCGTTCAGCTCGGCATCGCGGTAGCTTTGGCGCACCGTGGCCGACACCGCAATGGTGGGCAGGTAGCTCACACTATAGTAGCGACGAACGCCGGTGCGGGCCGGGGCGCGGCCAATAGCCTGGTCGGTCACGCGCGTCACGCTCACGCTGCTTACACTGGCCGAGGCCTGGCTCAGGGTCAGGCCTAAACCACCGAAATCCTGGGCGGCCGTGGTGCTCAGGGGCGCCGAGGCCAGCACGCGGCCCGACACGTAAGCATCGGCAGTTTCGGCCATTGTAGCGCCCGACGCCAGCGTGAGGGCGGCAGCCTGCGTTTTCAGGATGCCGCGCTGGGCGGTGAAGGCCGTGGCCACGGTCAGGCTCTGGGCCAGGCGGGCGGTATCGGCGGCGGCGGGCAGGTTTACCAGCAGGCGCGGAATATTCAGGGCCGTGGCATTGGGCGCATTCAGCACCACGGCGCTGCCGCGCAGGCTCAGGGTACCGTTGGTGCCGCCGATGGAAGCGCCGGACTCGAGGTTGAGGGTGCCATATATTTCCAGCGTGCCGCCGTTCAGGGCCAGGGTAGTGCCGGCCCGCAGGGTAAGGTTGCGCACCTGTACCAGGCCGGTGCTGAGCACGGGCTGGGCGTTGGCTCCACCGCGGATTTCGGCATCGGTGCTGGCGGTGGGCAGGCAGGTCCAGTTGGCGGCCAGGGCCAGGTCGGTGCTCTGGCGGCGGCGCCACTC
>NZ_BAAGZM010001067.1:0-899 GCF_054778495.1 Hymenobacter agri | reverse complement strand
GGGGTTGTCGGCCGGGGCGGGGGCCGTCAGGGGCAGCGCGCCGAGGGCGGCAATGTCGGCGGCGGTGGGCGTGATGGTTTCGCGGTCTTTCTGGCACGATACCGCTACCAGCAGCGCGGCGGCGGCCAGCATCGAAGCAAGGCGGGACAGGAGGGAGGAGGCCATCGGCAAAGAGCAGAAAAGGGGGGCGAAGCAGGGGCCGGCCAATCCGGGCCGGCAGCTTATCTACTCCAAAGATGACGGCCGTAGTGTGCGGCGCCCGGGTGCAATCGCCGAGTGGCCGGTCCGCATCGCCGAGTGCCGGCTTTTGGGGCCGCAAATTGCCGGCCCGGTCGCTCAACAGGCCCAAATGCCCGACTGGCCGACGCGCCCGGCCCACTGGCCGATATGGCGCTGGGCGTGGCTGCGTGCGGGTTGTAGCTTGCGAGAGATTAAGCGAGGGCCTGATACCTGGAATTCTAATGGCATGTCATGCTGAGCTTGAGCTTGTCGAAGTAGCTCTACCGCTGCGTTGCAATCGCATTGATTAGTTGCGTGGGAGAGATGCTTCGACTGCGCTCAGCATGACGTTCTTTTAACCCTCAATTTTTAACGCAAAAAATGCCCCTTCCGCCCCTCCGTTCGGCTTCGACGCTGCTGCTGCACGCCCTGGTGTGGGGGCTGGTGGCGGTGCTGCTGGTAGCTCAGCAGCCCGACTACCCCGGCCCCAAGCCCCCCGAATTCTGGCTGACGCAGGCGGTGGTGTTTGGCCTGCTGGTGGGCGTGTTCTACCTCAACTTGCTGTGGGCCGCGCCGCGCCTGCTCTACGGCGGCCGGTGGTGGGCCTACGTGGGGCTGAATGCCGGTTTGGTGCTGGCCGTGCTGGCCGTGCATCAGCAGGTGGAGGCCCGGCTGGGCGT
>NZ_BAAGZM010001066.1:0-902 GCF_054778495.1 Hymenobacter agri | reverse complement strand
GCGGCGGGCCACTGCCCGGCCAGCGCAGCGGCATGCTGCCCGATGAAGCGGGCGGCGGCGGCGTTGGCGCTTTCAATCCGGCCCTCAAAATCGAGAATGAGGACGCCGGCGGGCGAGGCCTGAATGAGGCGTTCAAGCAGTACGCTTTTCTCGTGCTGGCTCACGCGCTCGCGCCGCAGGGCGTCAATCATCTGGTTGTATACGCCGATGAGCTGGTCCATCTCGCGCTGGCCCACGGGCACGAACTTCAGGCTGAAATCCTGGGCCTGCATGGCGGCGGTGCCGGCCGCAATCAGCTCGAACGGCCGCACGAAGCCGCGGTAGAGCTTCGCGGTGAGGAAAATGCTCAGCAGTAAAATGACCTCGCTGCCCAGAAACAGTGGCACGTTGGTGGTGCGCAGCTGGGCCGCCACGGCAATGAGCACGACGTGGATGAGGCTGGCAAAAAGCAGAAACTGGACGCGGAGGGACATGAATTGGGGGCCAATAGCCGGTAAAAGAACATCATGCAGCGCGCTTTGCCGAACGATGTAGAGACGCAATATTTTGCGTCTCGTCGTTGCTGATGTTGTTTACAATGCGCGGTCCTGCGCGGTCCCGGTCGTTCAACGATGAGACGCAAAATATTGCGTCTCTACATCGTTCGCCGTTACAGAGCAAAGCCTTGCGCCCCTACGCGTCGAATGGAATACCGTGCTTTTCCAGCCTTCTATATAAAGCCCCTCTACTCAAGCCCAGGGCTTTGGCCACGCGGCTGATGTTGCCTTCGTAGTGGGCCAGGCTTTGGCGAATCATGTGGGCTTCGAGCTCGTCGAGCGTCATGGTGCCGGGGGCGGGGAGCTCGCCGGGCTCGGGGGCGCGGGCGGGCTGGGGCTGGGCGTTGGCCTGGAAATCTTCGGGGC
>NZ_BAAGZM010001065.1:0-911 GCF_054778495.1 Hymenobacter agri | reverse complement strand
CCGCCGTGAAGCTGGCGTAGTTCGTGCCCGCCGTGGGCTGGGCGCTGTTGATGGTATAGGCACCGCTGAGCTGCGCGAAAGCCGCCGGCGTGGCGCTGAGCAGAAGCAGCAGCGCCAGCCAGCCGCCAAAACGGCTACTGCGACTACAAAACGAAGTAAACGTGCGCATAAGCAAGGAAATTGGGGTGATGAGAAATTGAGAAAATCGATGAAAATGGTAGCGTTGGCTGTGCCTCCAGACCGTCATGCTGAGCGCAGTCGGAGTACCTCTACCGAATTGGGTCAAAACCGAAGCAACGAAGCGGTAGAGATGCTTCGACTACGCTCAGCATGACCGTTCTGGACTACCCGACGAATACCGCCGGCCTACCCAATCGTGCGCAGGCGGCGCAGCAGCTCCTCCTGCAGCGTGCGGCTCACGGGCAGGATGTGCTCGCCCACCTGCACCAGGTGGCGGCCCGTGTCGAGGCGCTCGATGTGGTTGAGGTTGACGTAGTAGCTGCGCTGAATCTGCACGAAGGAACTGGCGGGCAGGTGGCGCACCAGCTCGCGCAGGGGCATGCGCACCTGCACCGTGCGGTGGGCCAGCACTAGGCGGCAGTGCTTGTCGTCGGCCGTCACCCACTGCACTTCGCTGAGCCGGATTTTCTCCAGCATTCCGTTCTCCTTGATGAAGAGCGAATCGGGCAGGGCCTCGCCGCTGGGGGCCTGCCAGAAAGTATCGGCCGCCGGGTAGCGGGCCGCGAAATTGCGCAATGCTAGCGCCAAGGCCCGTTGCAGGGCATCGAGCGTGGCGGGCTTGGTGAGGTAGGCGGCCGCTCCCAGCTGCTCGGCCCGGCCAAACGTCTCGCCGTCAGTGCGCGAGGTGAGGAAGATGAGCGGCAGGGGCTGGTGCGCCAGCAGCTGCTGGG
>NZ_BAAGZM010001064.1:0-912 GCF_054778495.1 Hymenobacter agri | reverse complement strand
CCCGACGCCATGCGGTTGCCGAGGTAGGCCCCCGCCGCCGCTGCCGCACCCGTAGCCAGCATGCCGCCAATGCCGGGGCCGCTGCTTTGGTTGGGCACGTTGCCGTAGCCGGGGCCATAGCCGCCGGGGTTCTGGCCGTAGCCACCACTTTGGGGGGCGTTAGGCCGGTTGGGCAGGAAGTTGGGTGTGCCGTTGGAAGTATTATTCGCCGCCGCGCTACGTCCTTTAAACATGCGCACTACAAACCACAGAACGCCGCCAACTGCCAAAGCACCAAGCAACAGCGTCCCAATGCCGGGGCCCGACGGGGCTGGCTCGGCCGGCGTGGTGGTAATGGGGTCGTTGCCGGTGGTGGGGTACGACTGCGTTTCGGTCGTCGGGTTGTCCATCAAATTGTCGGCAGCGCGCTGGCCAACAGCAGCCGTAGCTGCTCCTGTAGTAGCCGAGGCGGCTCCATTGGTGGCATCCTTCACCGAGCCGGGGTTGGCCGTGGCCATTAGCTTGTTCAGGCCCGCCCGCAGGCCGGCGAAGTAGTTGTTCTGCTTGAAGTCGGGCGTCATCCGGCCAATAACCTCGTTGGTTACCTCCGGGGTGATGACGCTTTCCAAGCCACTACCGGGCTGAATGGATACTTTATGCTCCTGCGCGCCCAGCAGCACCACCACGCCGTTGTTCTTGTCGCGCTGGCCCACGCCCCAGGCGGTACCGATGGCCCGGGCATAATCGGCCACCGGGCGGCCGCCCAGCGAGGGCACCGTTACCACCACAATCTGGGTGCCGGTATTGTCGGCGTAGCGGCGCAGGCCGCTGTCGAGCTTCTTGGCGTCGGCCGGCTGCATCAGGCTGGCTTGGTCATTCACAAATTTGAAGGGCGTGGGGCGCGGCGGCAGGCCAGCCTCGCCGGTTTGGGCC
>NZ_BAAGZM010001063.1:0-913 GCF_054778495.1 Hymenobacter agri | reverse complement strand
CCGGCCAAGCCCGCCGCGCCCGTGGTGGCCCCGCCGCACGAAGTGGACCTGCACCTGGAGGCCCTGCGCCCCGACAACACCGAGGAGCTGAGCAACACCGCCATTCTGCGCCTGCAGCTCGATGCGTTTGAGGACGCGCTGAGCCGCGCCCTGGCCACCAACATGCACGAGATTGTGTTCATTCACGGTATGGGCAACGGGGTGCTGCGCAAGGAAATTCACCGTCAGCTGAGCCGCAACAAGGACATTAAGTTCTTCGAAGATGCCCGCAAGGAGAAGTTCGGCTTCGGGGCCACGCTGGTGCGGCTGAAATAGCCGGCTGGTTGCGTGAGCGTAGCAGGTCATGCCTCGGCTGCGCCCGGCATAACGGCCTGATTTGAAAAAGCCCCCGTCCAACCCGGCGGGGGCTTTTTCGTGCCCAGCTTTTTCGAAAAACAACATGTTCATGTCATAGCGCCGCGTGGGAATGCGCCAGACCTTTGCGCCATGCAATTCCCCCTCGCGCTGGCCATCATCGAAGACCAGGCTGCCATCCGCGACACCCTGCACGAGTACCTGTGCGCCCAGCCCGAATTCCGCTGCGTGCTCATCGTGGACTCCGTAGAAGCCTTTTTGCGGGAGCTGCCCACCGTCGCCGCGCCACCCCAGCTTATCCTCTCCGACATTGGCCTGCCTGGCCTCACTGGCATTGAGGGCCTACCCCTCATTCATCAACTCCTGCCCGAAGCCCAGGTGCTCATGCTCAGCGTGTATGCCGATGCCGAGCGGGTGTTTGAGGCGTTGCGGGCCGGCGCGGTGGGCTACCTGCTGAAAAACACGCCCCTGGCCCAGCTCAAGGAGCACCTGCTGCAGGTGGCGGCCGGCGGCTCGCCCATGAGCCCCGGCGTGGCCCGCTTCGTGGTGCAGGCGTTCC
>NZ_BAAGZM010001062.1:0-917 GCF_054778495.1 Hymenobacter agri | reverse complement strand
GCCGAAGTAGCCGCGGCGGCTATTCGTACCGCCCGCGACGCAGCCCACTACGCACCGGTACCGGTCGCTCCGGTGTCGGCCCTCTCCTTCGCGCCAGCCGCCCCCCTTGCGGCCCTCGCCGCCTAAGCGAGCTGGTTCCCATGAACTACATCGCGCTCATCAATCAATTCTGGCAATTGCGTCGGGAAGTGACTTTTTCGAGTACCGAGGCCGACTTGTATTTCTACCTGCTAGATATCTCGAACGGCCGCAACTGGAAGAATCCTTTTCAGCAATCCAACCAGCTTATCTGTGCGACCATCGGGGTTTCGGAGAAACCGCTGATTACGGCTCGCAACCGACTCAAGCAGCATGGCCTGATTGATTTTACGCCCGGTGTCAAACGTTCACCTTCGACCTACAAATTGCTTTTACTGGAAAATCTCCAGCCCAATCGGGAGGAATGCGACAGTAAAAGCGGCAGTGAATCCGGCAGTGAATGCGACAGCCTTTCCGGCGAAAATCCTCCAGACATTAATAAACATAAACTAAACCAGGAAGAACGCGCGGCTGACGCCGCCCCGCCCACTCCGGTTTTGTCAGCTGTTTCCCCACCCCCTCCCGACCCCTTGCCCGCCAAGCCGGCGCGCAGCCCGAAAAAGCCCAAGGCCAGTGCCGACGAGGTAGCGGCCCTGCTCCTGCCCCACCCCGGCGACGTCTTTGCCCAGCGCTGGGCCACGTTCCGGGCCGGCCCCAAGCAGGCGAAGAAGCCGCTCTCGGCGTTTGCGCTCATGCTCTCGAAGCTGGGCAAGTACCCCGAGGCCTTCGCGCTGGAAATGCTCGAGGCCGCCATCCAGGGCGACTGGTCGGGCGTCGAGAACGACGGGACGGCGCGCAAGTACCTGGACTGGCAAGCCGCCCAGCGCACGACGCCGCCC
>NZ_BAAGZM010001061.1:0-918 GCF_054778495.1 Hymenobacter agri | reverse complement strand
CCGCACGGGCTTTGCCGGCGGCCGTGGTGGGAGCGGTGGGCATACGGGCATCCTGCGGGCCAATGGGCGACGCCGGCCAGACGCTCAGGCGGCGGCTGTACACAAATTCGTCGCCCGCGTTGCGCATCCAGTTGGTGTAGGCGCGCAGCACGTAGGTGCCGGGGGCCAGCGTGTCGGCAATGGTGAGGTCGCCGCTGCTACGGCCGCCCTGCAGGCGCAGGGTGCGGCGGGCTACTACGCGCTTCTCGGGCGAGAGCAGGTCGACGTGCAGCACCTGGCTGAGCGAATCGAGCTGGTGCTGCGCCGCATCGACCACGTAGGCGCTGAACCAGATGGTTTCGCCGGTGCCATACACGGGCCGGTCGATGTGGAGGTAGGCTTTTTCTTGGCGCGCGGCCAGCAGGTAGTCGCTCAGCTGGCGGGCCACGCGGGGCAGCAGGCCGTCGTCGGTCGGGTGCGCCCGGAAGGCGCTCAGCCCGCCTGCTACGGCCAGCGAGGTCAGAAGCAATATTTTTTTAGCGCGAGCAAATGGCATAGGAAAGACAAAGCCAAAACGGCCGCCGCGAAGCTGGCCAGCGAAGAAAGGACGAGTTTACGCCGTAAAGATGGGGCCGCGGTGAAGGCCACGCGCGCAGCCGGCGCTGTGCACTACCAAAAAAGCCGGTCTGAATGCATCAGGCCGGCTTTTTCGCTTGCGGTGAAAGGGCTGAAATCCCGGCTATTCGCGGGTGCAGCGGGCCGTCAGACTTACGTGCGCGTCGGTGTATACCACCAGGTAGCTGCCGCGGGCCAGCGCGTTCAGGCTGAGAGGCGTGGCTACGCCGCCGGCCGTGGGCTGGGCCGTGGCTACGCGCTGGCCCAGCAGGTTATACACTGCCAAGCGGGCGTCGGCGCCGGAGCGCGGGTGTTCCACGGTCA
>NZ_BAAGZM010001060.1:0-919 GCF_054778495.1 Hymenobacter agri | reverse complement strand
CGGTCGTTGTCGCGCTGGGCGCGCTCGGAGCGGGCCCGTTCGACGGGCGAAAGGCGGCGGGGGTCGTTGTGGTCGAAAGCGGTGGCGGCCGAAGCAGCGGTGGAAGCGAACAGGCCGAAGGCGGCAACGAGCGAAAGCAAGGAGGTTTTCATGACAAGGAGAAGTTGAGGGAGGTGAGGAGAAAAACCGCGGCGGAACGAAGATTTTGCGGGCCGCCGGGCGGAAAGTTTTTGATTGACGCGTCTGCCCTTCCCAAGACAAGCGCTGTGCCACACCCCATTGGCATCATTTTGCTCTTTTACAAATAATATTCTGATTAAAAATACTTTAACGAGTAAGACCGCATTAATTCTCCCGATTAAGAGGCGAAGTGTGCCGACGTAATCGGTGCTTCCGGGCTGGGCGGCAGCAGCGTCAGCGGCACAAAACGCGCGCGGCTTGGCACGCAAATCCGGTTTTGGGCTGTGTAATCGGCCGGCGGGCTGCATCAGGACAGCAAACCTGACCGCCTATGCGCCCGCTCCTGCTCCTCGCCCTGCTCCTGCTGCCCTTCTTGCCCGCCCGCGCCCAGCAGCGCGTGGCCGAGGCCCGCCAGCAGAGCTACCTCACCAAGGTTTTCCGCCTCAGCGAAGCTCAGACCCGCCGGCTCTACGAGCACGGCCTGAACGCGGCGCGGGCCGATTTCTTCACGCTGGCCGTCGATTCCTTCGCCACCGATAGGCCCGTGCGCCGCCCGCTGCCGCCCGGCTACTACCTCGAAGCCCACGCCGAGGGTTCGCAATTGGTGTACGCGCTGCGCGCCGAAACCGACCGCGAAGTGGCTCTGATTGATAACCAGGTCGACCTCACGCTGGTGGTGCCCGACTCGCTGCGCCGCTCGCTGCCCGATGCGCAGGTGGCCGTGGCCGGCCGCCCGCTG
>NZ_BAAGZM010001059.1:0-919 GCF_054778495.1 Hymenobacter agri | reverse complement strand
GGCGCTTCCGTGGCCCACCAGCCCGTCGCCGAAATACTCGCGCAGGGCCGAGGGCCGGGTGGCGCGCAGCCACGAGCCCATCAGAATGTGGTATTGCACGCCGGGCAGCGGCGGCACCGGCGTGCGCGGCGGCCTGAAATCGTTGGCGTGGGCATCCTGCCAGTCCTCGTCCACCAAAATCGAGTAGCGCAAATCCTTGATTCCGTTGCTGCGCTGGTTGAGCGCCTTACTCAGAAACCGCGTCGGGAACAGGTTGATGCGCTCGAGCAGCCGGGCCGTGAAGTGCGAGTTCTGCTCCAGCCACGAGCCGTCGTTGGGCGTGCCGATGAGGAACACGGCCTGCAGGTGGGAAAGCCAGGGAGCTTTTTCAATGGGCAATGAGGAATGAGCAATGTGCAATTCTTTATCGGCCGGCCTGGGCTTACCGCCACTGTTCATTGTTAATTGCTCATTGCTCATTGTCAATTGCCCATAATATCCCGCCGAGCGGATGATGAGGCCGCCCATGCTGTGGCCCACCAGCACCAGTTCGCCGATGGCGTCGGGCCAGGTCGTCACCAGCTCGGTGAGCAGGCGGTTGAGCTCGCGGCCGTTTTCGGAGAGGTGCAGGCCGGTGTTGTAGCGCAGGTAGAGCGCGCGGGTATGGGTTTCCTCGGCCAGGCGCGGGCCGTAGCGGCGGCTGCCGGGGGCATCCTGGAAACCGGTTTGCCAGATGAGCTCGTCACCCATCAGGCCGTGCACGTAGATGATGGTTTTCTGGTGCGGCTCGCTCAGGCCCAGGTCGGCCACGGCCACGTCGTGGCCGCCGCGGCGGAAGCTCATTTTGATGGCGCGTGGGTCGAAGCGGGCGGCCAGCTCGTCGCCGAGCGCGCCGTTGAGCACGGGTAGGAAAAAGTGCTGGTGCGCCTGCCCGGCCCGC
>NZ_BAAGZM010001058.1:0-920 GCF_054778495.1 Hymenobacter agri | reverse complement strand
GATGTCGTAGCGGGCGCGGTTCTGCCCGTAGTTGGTGCCGGGGCGGCCATCGGGGCTGCGGGTGCCCTTGGCGAAGGCGGCCTTGATGTCGCGCGGCATGTAGAGCGGCGTGGTTTGGGCGGCGGCCGGCCCGGCCACGGCAGCGAGCAGCGGCAGGAGAAGCAGGCGGTTCATTTTCATTGCGGGGAGGGACGCGCGATGCGCGGGAGCGTTGCAAGTGGAGCGAGGCAAAAGTAGGCGACGGGGCTTCGTTTACCCCACCCCCGGCCCCTCCCCGGTGAGGAGGGGGCCACGGCGGCGCGAATGGTAGCTTATGTCTAAAATCATCAGGCTCCCCTCCCCACGGGGAGGGGCCGGGGGTGGGGTCCCCCATCGATACAAAACCACCATCCACCGGCACAACGCCCGGCTGCATCTGTTGCCTGCAAGCAGCCACGGCTTGGCGCGTATTTTTCCGCTTCAAAGCCGCCTTATGTCCGTTTTATTCTTGAGAACCACCGGCCTCGCCGGGCTGCTGCTGTGGCTGGCGCTGCTGGTGCCGGCCCGTGCCCAGAAGTTCGCCGCGCCGAAGCCCATTGCCAAAGAAGACACGATGGCCGTGGACACCGCCGCCACCCGCGACGACTCGTACCGGCTCGAAGTGGGCTACACCACGCTCAGCCGCATTTCGGGGCAGGTGCGGCAAGTGTTCGATACGCGCCCGCTGGCCGAAGACCTGCCCGACGCGGTCGAGAACCTCAAGGCCATTCAGTACACGCTCAAGCAAAAGGGCGAAGTCGTCGATATCAAGCAGCTGCAGATGTGCCAGCTCATGCTCGAAACGCTGCAGGACGAACTGGCCGAGTGGCGCAGCCGCCTCGCCGGGGCCCACCAGCAGCTGGCCGCCATCCAGGCCCAGCTGGCCACCATTGCCCCGCCGC
>NZ_BAAGZM010001057.1:0-924 GCF_054778495.1 Hymenobacter agri | reverse complement strand
GGTGCACTTCGCCGGGCCGGCCGAGCAGGTGCTGGCCGTGCGGTTTGCGCCCTGGCCGCCGCTGGGCTGGTTCAAAGACAACATCAACTTTCTGCGGGTGCGCATCACGGGGCTGCCGGGCCTGCTGCGTCGCAACGTCGAGCGGGCCGTGGCGCCTACCGATTACTTCGCCGCCGGCGCCGTATTTCTGCTGCTGAGCTTGCTGCATTTGTTTTTCCGGCGCTACAATCCCGCCCAGCGGGCCAACCTGTATTTTGCCTACTACGCGGGCACGGCGGCGCTGGGCTTCGGGGCATTGTATCAGGGCTGGCAGGTGCAGGGCATGGTGCCCTCGCTGGCGCTGGGTATCGGCGCCGATACCTTCATCCTGCTGAGCTACGTGTGGGCCGTGCGGGCCCTCTATGCGCTGTTCGGTTTCCAGACCGGGCGCCTGTATGCCGGGCTGTGGTGGGCATTGGTGGTGTGTCTGCTGCTGAGTGAGTTCACCCAGCTCACCTCATTTTCGGTAAAAACCACCTATTCGTTTGCCTTCTTCAGCTTCGTGGCGCTGGCCAGTGCCGAGCAGCTGCGCCTCACCATGCGCGGCCTGCGCCAGCAGCAGCGCGGGGCCCGCCTCATTGCCGCCGGCTACGCGGGGGCATTGCTGTGCGCCGGGGCCTATGCACTGCACATCATCACGCAGCAGCGCATCAAGGACCGGCTGTCGGCGGCGCTGGTGTCGCTTATGGCGCTGCTGCCGGCGCTGGGCATCTCGCTGTTTCTGGCCCGCGAGTTTGCCACCAACAGCGAGCTGCTGCTCGTGAAGCTGCGCCAGGTGCAGCAGCTGTCGGCCCAGACGCAGGCCCAGCAGGCCGAAAAGCAGGCGCTGCTGGCCTCCGAAAATGAGCGCCTCGAAGCCCAGGTGGCCCGCCGCACGGCCGAAGT
>NZ_BAAGZM010001056.1:0-932 GCF_054778495.1 Hymenobacter agri | reverse complement strand
CGGCGCGGCCTTGGCCGCTGCTGCCGGTGGTGCCACAGTGGTAGCGGCCGGCGGTAGCGGCGCACCGGGCTCAGCCGGTATGTAGAGGGTGACGTCGGTGTAGAAGTTTTGCAGGAACGCCAGCTTTTCGTCGGACATGGCAGGAGCAAAAATCAGTAAGTGGAAGGTGCGGCTGCGGCCGGATTAGTCGTTTGGAATCGCAAACAGGGCTTTCAATTCCTGCGCTTCGGCGGGCTTCATGCGGCCGGCCAGCACCAGGCGCAGCTGACGGCGGCGCAGGGCTCCCTCATAAAGGCGAATTTCGTCTTCGGTTTCGGGTACTGCCTCGGGCACGTCAATAGGGCGGCCCGACTGGTCGACGGCCACGAAGGTGAAAAAAGCTTCGTTGGTTTTCATCTTGGTGCCGCTCGGGATGTCTTCGGCCCACACGTCGATGTGCACTTCCATGCTGGAGCTGAAGGCGCGCGTTACCTGGGCCTGTAGCGTCACCACGTTGCCGAGCCGGATGCTGTCGCGAAACGACACGTTGTCGACCGAAGCCGTCACTACGATGCGATTGGAGTGCTTCTGGGCCGCAATGGCGGCGGCAATGTCCATCAGGTGCATCATGCGGCCGCCCATCAGGTTGTTGAGCGTGTTGGTATCGTTGGGCAGCACCAGCTCGGTCATGATGACGAACGAGTCGGAAACGGGTTTTTGCTTGCGCATAAAACGGAAAAATGAAATGATGGGCCGTGGGGTGGCACGGCCCGACTAATCGGGCGCAAAGGTACGGCCGCCTCAGCTGCGCCAGCCGCCCGCGCCCAGCAGCGGCACAAACCGAAACGTGTCGAATTCCTCGCGCACGAAGCTTTCGGGCCCTTCGCGCGTCACGCGCACCATGCGCTGCGACTGGGCGTCGCCCACCGGAATTACCAGCCGGCCGCCCACCC
>NZ_BAAGZM010001055.1:0-932 GCF_054778495.1 Hymenobacter agri | reverse complement strand
CTGGCGGGCCTGGGGCTGCCCACGCTGTCGCTGCCCTACTGCACGGTGGCGCTGCTGTTTCTGTACGTGCTGCTGTTGCGGCAGCGGGCCGGCGCGGGGCTGGTGCTCACGCCCATTCAGCGCTACTCGCCCGAGCGCAACCTCTACGCTTACACGACCGACCACGAGCGGCTGGCCCATCAGGGCGCAGTGGCCCTCACCCTGCCTTTTCTGGGCACCTGGACCTGCACGCAGGGCTACGCCGACGGCGGCCCCACTCACCTCGGCGACTGGAGCGCCGCGCTCGATTTCGCCATTGCCGATGCCGACGGCCGCACCTACCAGGGCCTGGGCCTGGCCCTGAGCGACTATTACGCCTACAACAAACCCGTGCTCGCCCCCGCCGATGGCGTAGTGGAAGAAGTGGTGCAGCACCTCGAAGACAATGCCATTGGGGAGGTGAACCTGGCCCAAAACTGGGGCAATACGGTTGTCATCCGACATGCGCCGGGGCTGTTCACGCAGCTTTCGCACCTGCGCGCCCACTCCGTGCCCGTGCAAGTGGGCGACTACGTGCGCCGCGGCGACATTATCGGCACCTGCGGCAGCTCCGGGCGCTCGCCCGAACCGCACCTGCATTTTCAGGTGCAGGCCACGCCCTACGTGGGCTCGCGCACGCTGGCCTATCCGCTGGCCTACTTCGTGGCCGAAGGCAAAGCGGCCGCTGCGCCTGCCACCGTTGCGGCGAGCCGTTTAGAAGTGCCGGCTACTGCAGCACCGGGCAGGCTGGCTTCCACCGCAGTGGCAGTCCGTTCATTGTTCTCGCCAGCCAAGGAGACTGCAATGCCTTCTGCACTGCCCCAAGCGGCGCGGCTGCGGCATTTCGCCGTGCCCGTAGCGGGCCAGGCCGTTTGCCCCCCCACGTTCAACCGCTGCCTGAGCCAGGCGCTGCG
>NZ_BAAGZM010001054.1:0-937 GCF_054778495.1 Hymenobacter agri | reverse complement strand
GCTCGCTGCGCCGCTTCGGGCTGGCCGATGATTTCGGCCGCCAGCCCACGCGTCGCCTGCTCGACTGGCCGCGCTGGCGCGGCGTGCTGGGGTTGGATTCGCTCACGTTTTACAAGTTTCTGTATCCCGACGACGGGTTTTTCCACGAGTACCGGCCCGCGCCGGGCGGCCTCACGCAGGTGGCAGTGTTCGTGGTCGATTCGGGCCGGGTGCAGCCGCCGGTGACCGTGTATATCGACGGGCAGCCGGGCTACATCTATAACATCAACAGCAACGAGCCCTACACCATGGTGGCCGACAGCGGCCTGCACAACATCAGCATCCGCACCGCCACTCGCCTCGTGCGCCTCGATGGCGTGTATCTGAAACCCCTGCACAAGCTCACGCTCAGCATCGACGCGAACCATCCCTGCCTGGATTTGAGCGTGCAAAAGATGAAGCCGCAGTTGGCCCCCGACGAGCTGCTGGCCCTGCAGCGCACGCTGCTGGTGGTAGATAATGCCGGCCTGAGCGTGCCCACGCTGCGCCAAGGCCGGTTGCTGCGCCCGCTCGGAGGCCACACGTATTCGGGCCGCGTGGCCGGGCCCTTCCGGCCCGATTCGGTGCTGCTGCGCGACCCGGTGGGGCTGCGGCGCAAGTTCATGTTCGAGCCGTTTTATAAATACTCGTTCGGCCCGCAGCTGCTGAAAATGCAGTGTTTCGATGCCAGCCTGCTGGGCCCGCTGAACGGCACGGGCGGCCCCGGCTGGCTGCCGCTGAAGGGGTTTGTCTACACCGAGGCCGACTTTCGCCAGCCGCGGGCGGCTGCCGCGGTGAGCTACCCCGGCAGCCAGCTGGCCTACCTCAACAACTCGTTTGATACCCCGTGGAGCACGCCGGTCGGGCAGGGCCGGCTGGAGCTGCGCTTTCCAGCCCAGCCCGCCGATGCTACTACGCC
>NZ_BAAGZM010001053.1:0-938 GCF_054778495.1 Hymenobacter agri | reverse complement strand
GTGCGGGCCAGGTTCAGAGCCTTGGCGCACACGCGGGTAGTTGAGGCCAGGTACGGGTCGTGGCGGCGGTAGGCCCGGGCGCTCATGCTGCGCGGGTGCTTGCGCTTGCGGGTCGTCACGGCGTCGAGGTAGAGGAACTGCCAGTCGCGGCTGGCCCGCACCCAGAAGTCGAAGTCCTCGTAGGCCAGGGTTTCGTCGTAGCCGCCCAGGCTTTCGAGGCAGGCGCGGCGCATCATCATGGTGGGCGTGCTGATGAAATAGCGCCGCAGCACCTCGGCAAATACCCAGCCACTGGCGGGCGCGGGGTGCAAGCCGCCGCGGCCGTCGGACCGGTGGTGCAAGCCCAGCGGGCGGCTGGCTTCATCGATAAGCTCGCAGTTGGAGTACACCACGCCCACGCTGGCATCAGCAGCCGAAAACTGGGCTACCTGTTGCGCCACGCGGGCCGGCAGCAGCACGTCATCGGTCGCAAAATCAATAACAAACTTCCCCTTACTCCGCTCAAATGCCGCGTTGAACGCTTGGCAGTTGCCCACGTTTTCGGGCAGCAGTAGCAATTGCCAGGCAGGATGCTGGGCCGCATATTCTTCCAGACTGGCCACGCTCCCATCGGTGCTGGCATCGTCGACGAGCCACACTTCTAAGTTGGGGTACGTCTGGGCCCGAATCGAATCGAGGGCCTCCCGCAGAAACGGCGCGTGGTTGTGACACAGCGCCACGATGGTCACCAGCGGCGCTTCTTCTAATGAAGAATGAGAAGTGTGGAATGAGGAATTGGGCATGGCGCGGGGGCTGCAAAGAAAACACGAAGTAGCCCCTCGTCACCCGCCTACCCTTATGCCCTGCTCCTTGTACCCCAATGTACCACGGCGCAACCGGCCAGCAGCAGGCCGTAGCGGGCGGCGTGGGCCCACACGGCCCCGGCCAGCCCCAAACGC
>NZ_BAAGZM010001052.1:0-942 GCF_054778495.1 Hymenobacter agri | reverse complement strand
ACCTGGCGCAGGGCGTTGGGCTGCTGCGCCGCCACCGGCCGGGCCAGCAGCAGTCCGGCCAGCAGCATCACGGGTCGCAGCATCACGGGTCGCAGCCATCGAAACATGCGACGAAGGTAGCCGCTGCGACCGGCGGAAGTCCGTTTTTCGTGGCATTCTTTTCGGGCCAGGGCAACCATTGGGGGCGGCGGCGCATCTTTCCGTCACATAATTCACCCTTTTTTTCATCCTTTCCGCATGAAAGCACTTCTTCGCTCCATCCTGGCCGCCGCGGCCGTTGCCTTGCTGACGCAGGACCCAGCCCAGGCCCAAACAGCTTCCTTCGCCAACAGCAACTTTGAAAGCTGGGCCCAACGCAGCGGCGTCGAGGCCCCCACCAACTGGCAAACCACCGACGACATCGTTGAGCTCGTTCTGGGCCTGCGCATACCCACCGGCACGGTGGTGAAAAGCACCTCGGCCCACGGCGGCGCATTTGCCGCGCAGCTGCAAACCCAATTGCTGGGCGGCCAGTCGCAGATTCCCGGCGAAATCATTTTGGGCACGTCCTTTCACGGCGGTTCCGACGACCTGCCCGGCGGCCAGCCCTACGCAGCCCGGCCGGCCAGCCTGCAGTTCTACTACCAGCTCAGCGGCAATAACTTAGCCAATGACTCGGCCGCAGCCATTGTGCAGCTGGTGCGCCGTGTCAACGGCACGTCGGTGGTCATTGCGCAGAGCGAACAGTATTTTACTACGGCTACTACGGGAAGTTACGCCCTGGCCACCATGCCGTTGCAATACTTGTCGACCCTCACCCCCGACACCGTGGTGATGGCCATTACCTCGGCCGCGTCGGGCACCATCCTCGGCGGCACCACCATGCTGGTCGATGATATGGCCTTTGTGGGCACGGCCACGGCCGCGCGCGACGCGCAGGCGCCGCTGGCCTTCAGCGCCACC
>NZ_BAAGZM010001051.1:0-944 GCF_054778495.1 Hymenobacter agri | reverse complement strand
GGGCGGCCAGCGGGCGCAGGCGGTGGAGCAAGGCGGGCAGGTCGGCTTCGTCGAAGCCCAGGCGGCGCATGCCGGTGTCGAGCTTGAGGTGAATGCGGGGCGTGGGCAGAGTGGCCGGCCCTTCGTCCGGAAACGTTGCCAGGTACTCATCGAGCAGCTCGAAAGAATAGATTTCGGGTTCGAGCCGGTAGCGGCGCAGCAGCTCAAACGAGTCGGGGGCCGCATTCATCACCATAATGGGCAGGCTGATGCCCGCTTCGCGCAGGGCAATACCCTCGTCGGCGTACGCCACGGCGAGGTAGTCGGCCCGCTGAAACTCCAGCAGGCTGGCTACTTCGTACGACCCCGCCCCGTAGGCAAAGGCTTTCACCATCACCATCAGCCGGGTGCCGGGCTGTAGCTGGCGGCGGTAGTGCTGCAGGTTGTGGGCGAGGGCATCGAGGTTAACTTCGAGCACCGTGCCGTGCTGCTGGGCCTGCAGGGCGGCCACAATGCGCTCGAACCCAAAGCGCCGCGCGCCTTTAATCAGAATGGTTTCCCGGGCAAAGTCGGCCGGGTTCAGCTGAGCCAGGAAGGCCTCGGTGCTGGGGTAGAATTCAATCAGCTGCTCACCACTCACTATCAACTGACTTATCTCCTCCCCGATGCCGACCACCCGGCTCACGCCGGCCGTTGGCAGCAGGGCCGCTACCCGGGCGTAGAGCTCGGACTGGCTCAGGCCCGACTCGAGCACATCGCTGAGGATGAGGGTACGCCGACCGGGGCGGCTCTGCCGGGCCAGCGCATTCAGGGCCAGGGCCAGGCCCGCCAGGTCGTTGTTATAGGTATCGTCGAGCAGGTAGGAGCCGTGCCGGCCGGGCTTCATCTCGAGGCGCATGGCCACCGGCTGCAGGCGCAGCAGTCGGCGCTGAATTTCGGCTGGCGCGAGCTGGCGGTGCAGCAGC
>NZ_BAAGZM010001050.1:0-944 GCF_054778495.1 Hymenobacter agri | reverse complement strand
CACCGCCGCCCGCCAGGCCGTGGCCGCCCGCTACGATGCCGCCCTGGCCGTCGTGCCCGGCCTCACAATCCCGGCCCGCGACCCGCGCAGCAGCCACGTGTTTCACCAGTATACCATTCAGCTCGACGATGCCAGCCGGCGCGACAACCTGCAAAGCCACCTGCGCCGCCTGGGCATTCCAACCATGATTTACTACCCGCTGCCGGTGCACGCGCAGCCAGCCTACGCCTACCTGGGCTACCGCGCCGGTCAGTTTCCGGTGGCCGAGCAACTGTGCGGCGCAGTGCTGTCGCTGCCGATACACCCGCTGCTGACGACGGAGCAGCAGGCGTACATTATTACTCAACTGGGTTACTTTCAGCCGTAGTGCTGCATGAAGAGCATGCTTCATCCTGCTCCTTCCTACACTGCCCGAAACATTGTTTTTGCGGCGCTACTGCTAACCGTATTTGGGAGCTATATGGCTTTCACCGCCAGATTAAATGCCGGCATTCAAGCCAGCAGCCATCGTAGCTACGAGGGCGAAGCCGCGGGCCTGGGGGTTGCCCTGCTGGTGCTGATGGACCTGTACCTGGTGCCGTTTGTCGTGCCAGCTACCGTTTTGGCCCTGAAGCGGGGCAGCAAGCCCATGTCGGCCTGGGTACTACTTTTGGGACTGCTGCCAACCATTGCCCTGGGGCTGCTCATTCTCTGGCTCCGCCTCACCACTCCCCAACTGGACTGAAGGCCAGCTGATAATTCATTGATTTCACGTTGACTACTGCTCACCCGGCCGCTCCCGTTCGCTTCGCCATTTGCGGAGTGGGCCACATCGGCCGCCGCCACGCCGCCCTCGTTGCCCGCCACGATGGGGCCGAACTGGCCGCCCTGATTGATTCCCGCGCCGACTTGCAAGCCGGCCTCGCCGCCGAGTTTCCCGGCGTGCCGTTTTTTCTTTCTTTGGA
>NZ_BAAGZM010001049.1:0-946 GCF_054778495.1 Hymenobacter agri | reverse complement strand
CAGGTGCTGGGCGGCGGCACTCAGCAGCTCGAGCCGGAAATCGACGATGGCCCCGTCGGCATCGGTCACGGGCAGCAGCAGGGCCAGGGCGCTGTGTGCGTCGGCAAACACGGCGGCCAGCAGGTCGTCGGCGGGGAAGAATTCCAGCACATCGGCCGGGAGGGCGAGCGGGGTAGCGGCGAGGTCGGGCATCGGCACAATCGAAACAGCCCCTAAGCTACGGACAAGCCCCGCAATGGGTGGCACAATGGGGCGCATTTGGCGCGTTGGGCCGTAAAGGGGGGGCGAGGCGGCCGAAAAAAGAACGTCATGCTGAGCGTAGTCGAAGCATCTCTACCGCAGTAGTAAACCCCATCGTTGGGATTAGTTGTGCGGTATAGATGCTTCGACTACGCTCAGCATGACGTTCTGCCTGGACTTACTGACTGGCCCCGCCCTAATAGCTCTCCTTGAGGTACCCGAAGCCGCGCCACTCGGCGGCGTAGGTGGTGGGGAAATTGGTTTGGATGTGCTGGCGCAGGGCGCGCAGCATGGGGCGCAGGGCGGCTTCCTGGGCGTTTTTGGCGCCGGTTTCGCGGGAGGCGTCGCTGCGCGTGTCGCTTGAGTGCTTCACCAGGGGCTTGTACTCGACGAGCAACTTTTTTCAGAAGGCGGTGCCGTACTTGCCCTGGTCGTAGCCGAAGGTTTTGAGGGCGGCCACCAGCTTAGTCAGGTCCTCGACGCGGCTGGGGCGAGCCGGGCGCAGCTTGCCGTCGGGCTGCAGGCCGAAGTCGGCGTAGTAGGCCTTGGCTTTCTTCTTGGTGTCGTGGGCCTCGACGAGGTGGTTGCGCACGAATTTCAGGCTGCGCTCCATCTCCTCATCCAGCTCGGCCAGGCGCTGGGCAGCGGGGCTGCGGCCGGTGCCGGCGTCGTCGGCGGTTTTGATGCCGGCCTTGAAGGCCACGGC
>NZ_BAAGZM010001048.1:0-948 GCF_054778495.1 Hymenobacter agri | reverse complement strand
GCCGGTGGCTCGGGCCTGGGTGGCCTGCTGAGCGGCGGCATGGGCTCGCTGCTGGGCGGCATCTTCGGCGGCCGACGCTAGTCGGTCCGTTCACTGCTCACGACCCATCAATTACCAATAAAAAAAGCCCTGCCAGCTCTGGCAGGGCTTTTTTTATTGGTGTTAGCCTGCGTGCTATCGCGGCCTACGCTTTGGCGGGGGTGGCTACCTGCAGCGGCGTGCCGGCCAGGCTGCCGCCTTCGCGCTCCACCACTTCCACAATGCAGTAGTTGAGGTCTTCCTTCACGTTCAGGTATTCGTCGTAGCTGGTGGTTTCGACGAAATACTGCACCGTGACTTCCTTGCCGGCGGGAGTGAGGGCGCTGAATTTCATTTGCACGTCCTGCGTCACGAGCGGGTGGGCTTTGATGCCCGCCACCGCCCCGGCAATGATGGCGTGGAGCTGCGCGCTGGTGGTTTTCTGGTCGAAGATGAGCGTGAAGCCAACCCGGCGCGAGGTGCGCAGCGAAAGGTTATCCAAGGGCTTGTCAATCATGCTTTTGTTGGGCACGGTCACGTAGCTTTTCTCGGCGGTACGCAGGCGGGTGCTTCGGAAACCGATTTTCTCCACGGTACCGCTCACGTCGCCGGCCGTCACGAGGTCGCCCACGCCGAAGGGCTGGTCGAGGAAGATGGTGAACGAGGCAATGAGGTTTTCGAGGCTTTCCTTGGCCGCGAAGGCTACGGCCAGCCCGCCAATGCCCAGGCCGCCGATGAGGGCCGTCACGTTCACCCCGAACACCTGCCCCAACGCCACCAGAATGGCAATGATGATAAACAGCACCTTCAGCAAATCCTTGGCGAAGGGCAGAAACTGGCTATCAAGCCGCGTGGGGCTGGCCTCGGCGCGCAGCAGGGCCCGGCGGTGCAGCACCAGCAGCGCAAAGTCGACCAGCCGCAGCGCGACCC
>NZ_BAAGZM010001047.1:0-950 GCF_054778495.1 Hymenobacter agri | reverse complement strand
AGCAGCTGGCCCAGGGCGCGGTGCTCGGCGGCACTTTCCTCGCCCAGCTCAAACATGTCGCCCAGCAGTACCAGCTTGGCCTGGCCAGCGGCCGTGGGGCGCTGCGCGAAGCTGCGCAGGGCGGCGGCCATGCTGCTGGGGTTAGCGTTGTAGGCGTCGAGCACCAGTTCGTTGCCGGCAGTGGTGCGCACCAGTTGCGAGCGGTTGTTCTGCGGATTGTAGCCGGCGAGGGCGGCAGCGATTTTATCGGTCGAAATGCCGAAATACTGGCCCACGGCGGCAGCGGCGGCCAGGTTGGGGAAGTTGTAGTCGCCGGTAAGCTGGGCTACCACTTCGGTATTATCGCCGAGGCGCAGGGCCACGGCGGGCGCGGCCGAGAGCAGGGTGGCCGGGTAAGTGTCCATCAGGCGCGGGTAGCTCACGGTGGTGGGCACCTGCGCGGCCAGCGAGGGCAGGCGCGCATCCAGCGTGTTCACGAAGGCCGTGCCACCGGTGCGGGTGAGGTAGTCGAACAGCTCGCCCTTGCCCAAGGCCACGCCCTCGGCCCCGCCAAAGCCTTCGAGGTGGGCCTTGCCGATGTTGGTGATGAGGCCGTGGGTGGGCTCGGCCCACTCGCAATAGGCCGCAATTTCGCCCCGGTGGTTGGCCCCCATCTCAATCACGGCAAAGTCATGCTCGCCCTGGCGCAGGCGCAGCAGCGTGAGCGGCACGCCAATGTGGTTGTTGAGGTTGCCAATGGTGGCCAGCACCCGGAATTGCTTGGCCAGCACAGCCGTGAGCAGCTCTTTAGTGGTGGTTTTGCCGTTGGAGCCCGTAATGGCCAGCACCGGGATGCGGAACTGCCGGCGGTGCTCGCGGGCCAGCGCCTGCAGGGCGGCCAACGGGTCGGGCGCGTAGGTGTAGGCAATGGGGTTGCTGGCGGCCAGCACGGCATCATCGACCACGGCGTG
>NZ_BAAGZM010001046.1:0-954 GCF_054778495.1 Hymenobacter agri | reverse complement strand
GGGGCTGAGCGTGCTGCCCGCCGTAGCGCTGGGCGGCACGCCGGCCAGCGGCTTCGAATGGGGCCTGACGCTGGGCTTCTTAGCGTTTACGCTGGTGCTGAGCGGCCCCGCGCTGCTGTTGCACCTGCGCTACTGGACGCTAAACCACGACACCACGCTGGTGTTTCAGCCCACCGACAACCGCTTCGAGGTGTACGAGGGCGGGCAGCGGCAGCCCTTTGAGCGGCGCGACCTGGCCCGGGTGGAGCGCGTGACGTGCCACGCCCGCCGCAGTTTCTGGGCCCGCTACGACTACCTGCGCCTACACCTGCACGATGGCCGCGTCCTCACCCTCACCTCGCTGCTGACGGAGCTGGAGCCGCTGGCCGTTTTTCTGCGCAGCGTGCCCACCGAACGCAGGGCGATGTACTGGTGCTGGGTATAGAATGACAGACGCTACCACCACTCCGCCCCCTACTTCCGCATATACAGGCCCGGGGTGTCCGTCAGCTCATACGCGCCGAAAATGCCGGGCAGCAGCTGCTTGAGGCGCGGTACGAGGCGGGCTTCGTCGAGCAGGTAGGCGGGTGGCGCGGGGCCGACCTTCTGGGCCACGCGCACTACGGCGGCGTACTCGTTGAGATGGCCGAAATCGGCCTGAGAAAGCGTCCAGTCGAGGTAGGGCGTGGCAGGGTGGTTGTAGAAGTAGGGCCGGTCGTCGGGGCCAAGCACCAGCAGGGTTTGGTTGCGCAGGGCGTCGTAGCGCGGGTCGGGAGCGAGGCCGAAGCGGCTTTCGGCGGGCATATGCAGCAGGGCTTCGAGGCGGGGCACGTAGGCGCGGTAGCGCAGCACCACGGCCGCGTTCAGCAGCAGCAGCAGCAGCAGCTCCAGCCACCAGAGCTTGCGGTCTTGCTGCCACAAAAACAGGCTGAAGTACGCCATGGGCGCCAGCAGCAGCACCAGCGCGCCCGGCGC
>NZ_BAAGZM010001045.1:0-956 GCF_054778495.1 Hymenobacter agri | reverse complement strand
GCGCGCAGCGCCGCCCGCATTCGTGAGCACAGCGCTGCCGAAAGTAGCCGTGGGCCCGCTGAAATCGCCCACCACGTACACGTTGCTGCCGCTGGCAGCGAGGCCGCGCACATAGGTGCTGCTGGCACCACCGCCCCGCACGGCCCAGGTGAAGCCGGCCGAAGTGCCCGCATCGGTGAGCTTGGCCACGAAGGCATCGGGCTGGCCCTGGCCGCCGGTGCTGTTCACAAGCACGGTGCTACCAAAGCTGGCGCTCTGCTCGAAGCCGCCGGTGAGGTACACGTTGCTGCCTACCACGGCGATTGCCTCAGCCTCGTCGTAGCCGGGGCCGCCGGCGCGCTGCACCCAGGCCACGGTGTTGGTGGCGCCGGTATCAGTCAGCTTGGCTACCAGCGCGTCGGAACTGCCGGCGCTGGTCACGAAGGTGCCGCCCAGGTCGGCCGAGGTGCTACTAAACGACCCGGCCACGTATACGGTGCTTCCTACCGCTACCAGCCCATCAATGCCTTCCGAAGCGGCCCCGCCCAAGCGTTGCGCCCAGCCAAATGAGGCGCTGCTGCCCGCGTCAATAATTTTCACCACGAAGCCGTCGGCGCTGTTGCTGCCGGGCGTGCTCGTGTTGAAGACGATGGCCCCGCCCACCGCGAGGCTGGGGCTGCGAAAGAAACCGCCCACGTATACATTGGCACCGCTCACGGCAATGGCTTGGCCGTAGTCGTCGCCGGTGCCGCCCAAACGCAGCGCCCACACAAAGCTGCGGCTCACCGGGCTCCACTTGGCCACGAAAGTGTTGTCGCCGCCTGCGCTGGTGAGCGTAGTGCCGCCCAGTTGAATCGTGCCACCGAAGTCGCCCACCAGGTACACGTTGCCGGCGGCATCGGTGGTGGTGGCGCTCACTTCGGCGCGAAACGTAGCGCCGGGCACCGCGCCCACCACCGATTGCCAGGCCGGGGCCT
>NZ_BAAGZM010001044.1:0-958 GCF_054778495.1 Hymenobacter agri | reverse complement strand
CAGCTGCGCCAAAGCGTGCTGGTGTACTACAACACGGCCCCCAGCACCGCGCTGGAGCTGCGCACCCGCCTGCAGGCCCTGCGCCTGCGCGACGACACCGGCCTGCCCTGGCGTAGCGGCTTCGCCCTGGCCCAAGACGTAGGCTACCAGTTCAACCGCTACCTGAAACTGACCGGCCGCTACGCTATTTTCGACGCCGACGACTACGACACCCGCCAGTACGTGTATGAGCAGGACGTGCTGCTGGCGGTGTCGGTGCCGGCCCTCTACGGACAGGGCACGCGCCTCTACGGCATCGCCGAAATCCGCTTCAACCGCCACCTCACGCTCTGGCTGCGCTACGCCGAAACCCGCTACCGCCACCAGGACGTGGTGGGCTCGGGCCTGGAGTCCATCCAGGGCTCGCTGCGCAGCGAGGTGAAGGCCCAGCTGCGAGTGAAGTTTTAGCACCGTCTGTCATTGCGAGTGGAGCGCAGCGGAACGCGGCAATCCTTCCTCTCGGAGCGAGCCCTTAAGATGTGAAAAGCCCCGGCTCTGAAATAGGGCCGGGGCTTTCTTGTATAAGCAGTGCTAAAAAGAGCTTTGTCACATCATTATAGGGTCTACATCGAGAAGACGGATTGCCGCGTACCGCTATGCTCCACTCGCATTGACAAGACCGTCTAGCTCTCCGTTTTCACCAATACTACCTGCGACTTATCGGCGCTGTTGATTTTGCGGCGGAAGTCCAGATAGCCCGGGTAGGCCGCTTTCGGCAAATGCCCGCGCTTTAGCTCCAGCCGGCGGATGTACTGAATGGTGCCATCGGGCAGGGTGGCGTATTGGCTGGCGTAGGTGCCGTAAGCGGTGCTGAGCTGTACCGGCGCGGGCAGCGTTTCGGGCTTGAAGCCAGCCGGCAGGTGCAGGCGCACGGTGTCGGCGTGCAGGCTGGCCTGGGGCAGCCACAGGTCGGCCTGGC
>NZ_BAAGZM010001043.1:0-959 GCF_054778495.1 Hymenobacter agri | reverse complement strand
CGGCACGGCCACATCGGGCAGCCCGCAGCCCGCCAGCAGCAGCCCCGCCAGCCCGAAGGCCAGCGAGGCGGCGCGAAGGCGTTTCATGGCCAGCTAGTTGGCGTGAATGTGCTCGACGGAGAACATACCAGCAGCGTAATTATTGGCCACCAGCACCGAGTTGGCCCCGCCCATGGTATTCGAGAGCGTGGCGAAGCGCACCGTGTTCGGACCCGTAAACATCTTCATGATGTCGGCATTCAGGTGCACTTCGGGCGCGTGGTCGGTGCGCACCAGCAGGTTGGTACCCGTGGGGAAAGGCACCGTGACGGTGCGAATCGTATTGTTGGGCGACTTAAAGCCGCCGATGTGAAACACCAGGCCGCCTTCGGTGGCCCCGGCCTGCTTGGGTGCCTGCGGCGAGGTACCTTCCAGCTTCGTGTAGATGTAGCCCGAGTTCCACGTCCAGAACATGGCGTTGCTGGGGTCGAGGGCGCCGGTTTGGGCCCCCGATACATTGCGGGCGCTGTCGACGCCCACCGTGAACGTGAGCGACTTGTAATCTCCCACGGGAATGTCCTTCAACGGCAGCTCCAGTGTGCTGACGTTGCTGGCATCGAGCAGGAAGTAGCTCTCGGGCACGGCATACGTCGTGCCGTCGGTCTTATTCAGCTTGATGTTGGAGATGTATTGCTTGAATGTGGTGATTTTGAACTGGTCGCCGGCCGGGGTAGTGTAGGTTTGGGTGCTGAGCGTGAGCGGGGCGGTGCCGACAGTCTGCTCAAAAGCCAAGTCGACAGTGCCTTTCTGGTTCGGCACGGCTTCGTCTTTTTTGCAGCCAATGAGCGAAAAAGAGGCAACGGCAAACAGGCCAGCGGAAAGAGCGGAAAATTTCATCTTAGAAAAAGCAAAAGGGGAGGAGGGGATACGGAACTGCGGGGCGCGCCAAAGCGGCGCGCGCACCGGGGCCGGCCGCGGGC
>NZ_BAAGZM010001042.1:0-959 GCF_054778495.1 Hymenobacter agri | reverse complement strand
CACGCCGCCCCAGCCGGCGTAGCGCACCCGCAGCGGCTGAGGAGTGGTGCCGCCGTCGGCCCCGCGCCGGGTGCTGATGAGGATGACGCCATTGGTGCCCTGCATGCCATAGCGGGCCGTAGCGGCTGCTCCCTTCAGCACTTCCACCTGGGCGATGTCCTCGACGGGGATGTCGAGCAGCGGGTTGGCTGTCGGCGTGTGGGGAGTAACAGTGGAGGGACTACGAAAAAAGCCCTCGCTGGCACTCCATATTTCCGGCGACACCTCAAAATTATAAGCCGGCACGCCGTCTACCACGTACAGCGGCTGGCTGCTGCCCGTCACGTTGGCAATGCCCCGGATGCGCACGGTGCTCCAGGCACCCGGCGCGCCGGAGTAGGGCGTCACCTGCACGCCGGCCACGCGGGTGAGTGCCGGCTGGATGGTGGTGAAGGTAGGCAGCCGCTGTTCTACAATTGTAACCGGGTCGACGCAGATGCTTCGACGAGAGCTGTCGGCCGGAACAACAGTGGCCGGCCGCGAAGCCAGCGAATCAACGGGTTGCTGGGCGCGCACGGCAGCAGCCGCGAGCAGAACCGTGGCAAGGGGTAGAGAACGGGGCATAACTATTGGAAAGGAGGGAAAGAAAAGCGGCTGCGAAGATAGATGCCGCACCAGCCGGGGTTGCACACGCCGGACGCCGGCCCGCCCCGCCCACCAGAAGGCGCATAAATCCAGCCCCAAACAACTACCTTTAGCTCCCATCCACACTTTTCTTCCGCCGCCTCCCATGTCCAAACGCCTACTCCTGCTGCTGCCGCTGCTTTCGCTGCTGGCCAGCTGCGAAGACGCCACCGCCGACCTCTACCCGGCCCTGCCGCCCGTGCGCCTGCCCGCCGAAAGCCAGACCGGCGCCAATACCTTCGGCTGCCGCGTGAACGGCCAGCCCTGGGAGGCCAGCAACACCCGCACCCTCGACG
>NZ_BAAGZM010001041.1:0-959 GCF_054778495.1 Hymenobacter agri | reverse complement strand
TGGTGGGCAGGGGCGGGGCCGGACGCGGCGGCGGCACCACCCGAAACAAGTTGCAGCCAGCCAGGTCGGTGTAGGTGCCTTTGCGCAGGCGCGAGGCTTGGTGCCGGGCTAGGTCGACGGTGTATAGACCATGTGGGCCGGCCAGGTACATGCGGCGGCGGCCGGCGGCATCGTTTTGCATCAGCAGGTCGCTGTAGCCGCCGCGGGCGGGCAGGCCGCTCAGAAACATCTGCTCGGCGAAGGGCTTCTGGGTGGGTAGGTCGATTTTCAGCAGCGAGCCATCGGTGCTGTACACGAGGTACATGGTGTTGGCGTCGTCGAGGCAGAAGTTGCCGTGGGTGCCGGCGCTGGCGAAGGCGATGTAGGGGTAGAATGGCGCTTTGCGCAGCGGGTCGGCCGTCCACACGGTGCTCACTTTGCCCTCGTGCGGGCTGATGCGGACGAGCAGGTTGGCATCCGAAGCCATGAAGTAGAGGTCGCCGCGGTCGTCGGTGCTGGCCGAAATCCAGACGTTATCGGGGCCTTGCGCGGGCAGCACCCAGTCGGTATACGCGCCTTTGCGGGTGGCGGGGTCGTAGCGATACACCCGCTCGGGCGCATCGGTGGGGGCTTTCGTAACGGAATACAGGCAGTTATCGAAGCCCTTGGCCAAAGCGTAGGATTGAAAGGGCAGCACCCGGCGGTGCACTTTGGGTGCGGCCGTAGGGTCGTCGGCCACAAACTCGTGGATGCTGCGGCAGTCGTCTTCCCAATGCCCGTCGACGGTGCGCAGGGCCGCGATGCCGTACATCTTGCCGTCGCAGAGCTGGTCGTCGTAGCGGCGGCTGGCCCAGGGCGTGCTGCTGAACATGAACGAGGCCAGCAGCGCCTGCCCGGCCGCCAAGTACGTGGTGTCGTGGCTGGCGCGGGCGCGGTACTCAATTCGAAACTCGTAGCCGCCGCGCCAGAGCTGGCGGCCA
>NZ_BAAGZM010001040.1:0-961 GCF_054778495.1 Hymenobacter agri | reverse complement strand
GCCACCGCCACCAAGCAAGTCGGCACCGTGTGCCTGGCCTACGCCGACGCCACCCACACCATCAGCCGCGAATACGTGCTCGACCGGGGCCGCGCCCTGAACACCGAGTACGCCGCCCAGCAGGTGCTCACGCTGCTGCGGCAGCAGCTGGCGGGCGTTTAGGCGAGTTACTTTGCAGGTAATTATTGAACCAACGTTTTTGTAAACGAAGCCCGCTTAGCTAAACGCATAAGTTAAATTCACCGCTGCGTATCTTCATTGCCTACTTGTTACACACCACCGGTGCATTCATTGTTAAATGAAGCCACTCGTCTTCCTACTTGCTTTTATTTCTGCTCAGCAGAGCTATGCGCAAAGTACCGGCCTAATCGGAACGGTGAAGGACACGGAATCCGGGCGCGGGTTTCCAGCGGCTACGCTCCTGTTCAAACAAGGCGAAACGACCATCACGGGCGCGGCAACCGACAGCGCTGGCTACTTTCGGGTGGTATCGATTGGTCCCGGCACCTACGATATTGAAATAAGGGCTTTGGGCTTCCGAACGAAACGGATGCCCGGCGTGGTCGTGAGCCCTGCGGCTATACCGCTTGCGCTTTCTTTTCCAGGCCCATGTGAGTTTCAGTACGCGGAACGTCAGCGCCCAGCTTGTGTGGGTGGGCATACGGACCACTTGCTGCCAATTGTGTACGGGCTACTAAGTAAAAGGGCAATGGCACGGGCCAAGGCGGGTAAAATCTATTTAGGTGGGTGCCAAGTGACCGGTTGCGACCCCCGTTACTACTGTCCAATCCATCAAAAAGAAGTGTAGTGCCCCCCCGTTGGCGCGCGTCTGCGATGCGCGCCAACGAGGCCAACTCACCTACCGCCTCGCCCCATACTCCGCCCGAATCCAGCGGATGGCGCGTGGCACGGCTTCGGCGGGCGGGAGGCGCTCGTCGGGGGCGATGGAGTGGCCGTAGCG
>NZ_BAAGZM010001039.1:0-964 GCF_054778495.1 Hymenobacter agri | reverse complement strand
CGCGCTGGCCTGGAGCAACTGCTGCGCGAAACGGCGTAGTGTAACTTGGTAATAAAAGAACGTCATGCTGAGCGCACTCGAAGCATCTCTACCGTGTAACTAATCCCAGCGATTGAATTTACTATCGCGGTAGAGATGCTTCGACTGCGCTCAGCATGACCATTTATCCAACTCTATAGCTGTTCAACCCAACTTCCCGCCGTACCTTCGTCCGGCAAAAGGCCCCAACCCCCAACCCCTTTTGCCATGGCGGACTCCGCAACCCCCAAAATTGCCTTCGAGGCCCTCACCTACGACGACGTACTGCTGCTGCCAGCGTACTCCGAGGTTTTGCCCCGCGACTGCGACACCGGCACCCGCCTCACCCCCAACATCCGGCTGCAAACCCCGCTGATTTCGGCTGCCATGGACACCGTCACCGAATCGGACATGGCCATTGCGCTGGCGCAGGAAGGCGGCCTGGGCATTATTCATAAGAATATGTCCATCAAGGCGCAGGCCGAGCAGGTGCGCCGCGTGAAGCGCAGCGAGTCGGCGCTGATTCAGGACCCCTTCACCCTGCCGCCCACCGCCACCCTGGCCGACGCCCGCCAGCTCATGCGCAAGCACAACATCGGCGGTGTGCCGGTGGTAAGCGAAAACCACGTGCTCGAAGGCATCCTCACCAGCCGCGACCTGCGCTTCGAGAAAGACATGAGCCAGCCCGTGACCACCGTGATGGTGCCCCTGGCCCGCCTCGTAACGGCCCCCGCCGGCATCACCCCCGCCGCCGCCGAAACGCTGCTTACCGACAGCAAAGTGGATAAGCTGCCGCTCGTGGACAGCGAAGGCCGCCTTGCCGGCCTGATGACCTATAAGGATATCCGCAAGCGCCGCCGCACCCCCAACGCCAGCAAAGACCACCTCGGCCGCCTGCGCGTGGGTGCCGCTGTGGGCGTCACGCCCGACCTGCTGCAACGCGTGG
>NZ_BAAGZM010001038.1:0-966 GCF_054778495.1 Hymenobacter agri | reverse complement strand
GTGCTGCGCCACGGCGAGCAGCACGGCGTGGTATACCTGCGCGAAGCTGGCGGCATCCAGCTCCAGCGGCCCGGTGCCCGGGTTAGGCAGCGCAGCAGCCACCGGTGCGGCCGTGCGCAATTGCAGCAGCATAAGGTTGCTTAGCAAAGCTGGTTCTTTGGCATCGGCTTTCAGCGGGGCCGCCTGCTTGCGGGCTTCCGGCAGTAAATTCTGACTCAGCAGGAAACCCAGCTGGTTGGTGCGGCTGGTGTAGCTGCCGGGCGCCAGCTGCTCGGCTTTATCCAGATAAAAAGCCACCGAATCGGTGAGGGCGGTTTGGGTGAACAGCTGGGCGAGGTCGCCGGCCAGGGCCGCGCTGCGCGGCTGGACCTTGAGGCCACGCCGCAGCACATCAAGGCCTTCGAATAAGTCGTCGGGCTGGTCGTAGAGCGAGGCCAGCCGCACCGATACTTTCTCGCTAGGCCCGCGCAGCAAGGCCCGGCGCAGCGAGTTAATTTCATTCTGGCGCTGCTGCCGGAAGCGGTAGAGCGCCGCGCGGCCCAGTTCGGCGTGCAGGTTGGCCCGGTAGAGCACGTCGCCACTTTCGGCGTAGTAACGCTCGGCCAGGCCGGCTAGGGCGAGGTCGTCGGGGGCGGCTTCGCTCTGCTGCCGGCTGAGGTCGCCCAGCAGGTTGAACTGGCCGGCCATCACCTGGTCGGCCAGCGGGAAGCTCTGGCGCGACTGCATAAAGATGATGCCCCCGATGCCCAGCACGTACACCGTGTAGAACGGCAGCCGCCGCGGCTCGAACACCACCCGGTACACCCGCAGCCGCTGCTTGATGAGCGGCCCGAAATTTATCAACACATACAGCAGAAAAGCCGCACCCAGCAGGGCCAGCGCAGCCCCCGTGAAGCTGCGGGCCGCCACCAGCAGGGGCGTATTGGCCGTGGCAAACGCGTAGCCCAGCGCCCCCGCCGCCCCCAG
>NZ_BAAGZM010001037.1:0-968 GCF_054778495.1 Hymenobacter agri | reverse complement strand
CCCACGGGCGTACGCGCCGTGGTGGAGGCGCGCGGCGACGTGTTCACGGTGCCCGCCAAGAAGGGCGAGAGCCGCAACCTGACGCACTCCGACACTTCGCACGAGCGGTACCCAGCCTGGGCCCCCGACGGCGCGCACATCGCCTACCTGTCCGACGCCTCGGGCGAGTACCAGCTGATGGTGCAGGACCAGCGCGGGCTGAAACCGGCGCAGGCGTACTCGCTGGGGCCGAATTCGTTTTATTTCCGGCCGCTGTGGTCGCCCGACAGCAAGAAAATTGCCTACACCGATAAGAAGCTGAATCTGTGGTACCTCGACCTGGCGTCGAAGAAAACCACTCGCGTAGGGACTGACACCTACGGCCCCATTCTGGGCGAGCCCGCGCTGGAACCGGCGTGGTCGCCCGACGGGCAGTGGCTGGCCTATTCGCAGCAGATGCCCAACCACATGCGCACCGTGTGGGTGTACCACCTGCCCAGCGGTCGCCGCGTGGCCGTGAGCGACGGCCGCAGCGACGCCACTGCGCCCGCGTTCAGCCGCGACGGCAAGTACCTGTTTTTCACGGCCAGCAACGACGTGGCCCTGCGTGCCACCTGGCTGGATATGACCTCCTACGACCGCAACAGCAAGCGCACGCTGTACGTGGCCGTGCTCAACCGCCGCGACCCGTCGCCGTTTGCGCCGCAGAGCGACGAGGAGAAGGAAGCCATTACAAAGCCCGACTCGATTGTGGTGGGCAAGCCGGTGGGCAACCGCCCCGCGCCCAAAGTGGCCGTGAAGGATTTGAAGCCGAAAAAGGCCGAAGCCGTGGCGAAAGTGGTGATTGATACCGTGGGCCTGGGCCAGCGCATTCTGGCGCTGCCGGGTTCGGCCGTGGGCGAGCTCAGCCACGTGGAAGCCGCCGACGGCGACAAGATTTTCTACCTTGAGCAGCTGCCCGCCAGCGTGGCCGCCGGCCCGGACGCGGC
>NZ_BAAGZM010001036.1:0-968 GCF_054778495.1 Hymenobacter agri | reverse complement strand
CAGGCGCAGGCTGGCGGCGATGCTGCCCAGCGTTTCGGCAAACGCCACCGAGGCGCCGCCGTGCAGCAGGCCCATGGGCTGGTGCGTGCGGCCATCGACGGGCATGCGGCCTTCGATGTACTCATCAGTTACGGCCGTGATTTCCATGCCGAGGGCATCGGCCAGGGTGGGGCGCGAGGCCGTCCAGCGTTGCACTTGTTCCAGTGGGGTCATAGTGGGGGAGGAGGGGGAAAGTTGCGCGGGGCGTCAGCGGCGTTTTTTCGGCCGCGAAGGGCGAAAGTCAGGGTAAAAACGCGTACTTTGACATATTGTTGACGTACGATTACGCAAAACTACTCGCCCCGTCATGCCCCGGACCATCTTTCTCCTACGCCACGGCCAAACCGATTTCAACGTGCGCGGCATTGTGCAGGGCAGCGGCGTCGATTCGAGCCTGAACGACACCGGCCGGCAGCAGGCGGCCCGCTTCTTTGCCGCTTATGGCCACGTACCCTTCGATAAGGTGTACACCTCCACGCTGCGCCGCACCCACGAGTCGGTGCAGCAGTTTCTCGACCTCGGCCTGCCTCACGAAGCCCACCCCGGCCTCAACGAGATAAGCTGGGGCGTGCGCGAGGGCACCCGCATCACGATGGAAGAGGACGAGGAGTACCGCCGCGTGCTGGCCGGCTGGGCCGCCGGCGACACCCACGCCCGCCTGCTGGGCGGCGAAAGCCCCGAGGAAGTAGCCGCCCGCCAGCGCCCTTTCATCGAGCTGCTGAAAGCCCGTGACGACGAGCGCACCGTGCTGGTCTGCCTGCACGGCCGGGCCCTGCGCGTGCTGCTCTGCCAGCTGCTCAACTACCCGCTTAGCTGCATGGATGGCTTCGAGCACAGCAACTTATGCCTGTACAAGCTGGAATATACTGGCAGCATGTTCACGGTGAAGAATTTCCTAGACGTGACGCATTTGCAGCCGGCAGGATGAC
>NZ_BAAGZM010001035.1:0-971 GCF_054778495.1 Hymenobacter agri | reverse complement strand
ATGGGTTTCGTGACGCTCGCGCTGGTGTTCTGGGCCTGCCTGCTACTGGTGGCGCACACCTACGTGCTGTTTCCGGTGCTGCTGGGGTGGCTGGCCCGGGGCCGGCGCCAGAATGCCGACGTGTACGCCCCGGCTGCGGCCGACCTGCCGGCTGTGGATATTCTGTTGGCCGCGCACAACGAGGAGGCGGTGATTGAGCAGAAAGTGCGCAGCACCTTCGCGACCACCTACCCGCCCGACCGCCTGCGCCTGCTGGTGGGCTCCGACAATTCTTCGGACCAAACCAACGCGCTGCTGGCGCGGCTGGCCACCGAGTTTCCGCAGCTGCGGTTCGAGGCTTACGGGCAGCGCACGGGCAAGCCCACCGTCATCGAGAATCTGGCTCGGCAGGCCCCGGCCCCGGTGCTGGTGCTCACGGATGCCAACGTGTTTTTCGCCCCCGACACCATCTACGAGCTGGTGAAGCACTTCCGCAACCCGAAAATTGGGCTGGTGGGCGGGCATATTATTAATCCCGAACACCGGGCCGAGGGCATTTCGGGCCAGGAAAAGGCCTACCTGGAGCGCGAGAACGTGCTGAAATACCAGGAGGGCGTGCTGTGGGGGGCCATGATGGGGGCGTTTGGCGGATGCTTCGCGGTGCGGCGGGCCTGCTACCACCCGGCCCCGGCTAGCTTTCTGGTCGATGACTTCTACATCACGCTGGCGGTGCTGCGCGACGGTTACCAAGCCATCAACGAGCTCGACGCGGTGTGCTACGAGGACGTGTCGGACCACCTGCCGGAGGAGTTCCGGCGCAAGGCGCGCATCTCGGCCGGCAACTTCCAGAACCTGGCTGAGTTTCGGGCGCTGCTGTTGCCCAGATGGGGTGGGGTGGCGTTTGCGTGGTGGTCGCACAAGGTGCTGCGCTGGCTCACGCCGCACCTGCTGCTGGTGCTGCTGGCGGCCACGGCGGGGCTGGTGGCGATGGG
>NZ_BAAGZM010001034.1:0-974 GCF_054778495.1 Hymenobacter agri | reverse complement strand
CGGCGTCGTAGGCGCGGGCGGGCACGCGGCGCTGGGCCACCCACTGGCCGGTGGCGTCGAGTAGGTTTTCGGCTTCGAGGGCCACAAACCAGTCGGGACTGGGCGCAATCATCGTGACGAGGCTCAGGTGCGGGTGGGAAGCGTCGAGGCGAATGGTGTCGGATACTTGGCCGGGCGAGTAGAGGTAGGGCGCTTCGAGGGTGCGGAAGGCGGCGCCGGTGCTTTGCAGAGCGGCCAGCTCGGCGCGCAGGGCGGTGTTGTTGCCCCGCTCGGCCATGTCCTTAATGCCGAGGCTGGCTGCTTGGCCGGGCCGGAACAGCAGTCCATCGGCCCGGTGCGAGGCCCCGATGACGTTGGAGAAGTGCGCGCCGGCCGGAAAGTTGGCGTGGGTGCCCGCGCTCCAAGTGGCCTCGAAGGTGACGCGGTAGAGGGCCGGGCCGGGTGTGGGCGCGGGCGGGATTTCGCCGGTATCGGGGGCTTTGGAGCAGGCGGCCAGCCCGGCAACGAGCAGCAGCGAAAGCGGACGGAGCGAACGAGGCATGGCGCAAAGGGAGTTAGGAATACCCGGGTTATTTGCCGGGCCAGACGCCGCCCCGCGCTGACCCTTACGCACCCGGCGGTTTTTTATTGCGGCCCTCGGCCTAGGCGTGGCGGCGAAGCTGCTAAGAAGCTGTTGACCATTCTAAACAACGCTAGCCAGTTTCTTATCTCCGGCTGCCGTCGGCGTGGGGCAGGTGTACGAAGAAGGTGGTGCCGGCCCCGAGCTGGGAGTGCACCTCGATGCGGCCGCCGGCATTCTCCACCATGCGCTGCACCATGTAGAGGCCCACGCCCGAGCCCTCCACGTGGTCGTGGAAGCGCTGGAACATGGTGAAGAGCTTGGGCAGCTGGTGCGCCGCCAGGCCCAGGCCGTTGTCGTGCACTTCGAGCACCGTGAAGCCGGGGCGCTGGTGGCCGCGCACGTCGACATGGGG
>NZ_BAAGZM010001033.1:0-975 GCF_054778495.1 Hymenobacter agri | reverse complement strand
GCTTCGATATGTGGACGGGGGCCTGGGAGCTGCGCGACGCCCAGCGGCGCGGCGTGCCGCACGCGCTGCTGGTGCCCTGCCTGCTGCTCACGTTTCTGGTGGGGCCGGTGGGTCTGCTGCTGTATTTCGGCGTGCGCAGCCGGTATGACAGTGAGCAGTGAGCAGTGAGCAACGTCATGCTGAGCATGTCGGAGCATCGCTGCTGCGCAAATAATCAATCCCGTCTGTAATGAAGCGGTAGAGATGCTTCGACAAGCTTAGCATGACCGTGCCGTTTTTATCTCTTTCCATCATAGCACCATGAAAACCTCCCTGCTTTCCACGGCCGATTTTTCGCCGCTCAGCACCGCGATACCTTCGGCCGGCACCGTGGGCGAGGCCCTGCGCGTGCTCCACCGCGTGAACCCGGTGCTTTCGTGGGCGGGCTGGCTGAATGTGGCGCTGGCCGGGCTGGCCCTCGGGCTGCTGTTTGTCGACCACCGCCTCGTAACGGGCGCGCCGGCGTGGCTCAAGCCGCTGAAGTTTGCGCTGTCCATCGCGGCATTTGTTTTCTCGCTGGGCTGGCTGCTGGCCGACCTGCCGGCCGCGGCGCAGCGGAGCGTGCAACTTATCAGCTGGGGCGTAGCCGCAAGCATGATGGTGGAGCAAGGCGTGATTTTCGCGCAGGCCGCCCGCGGCACTGCTTCGCACTACAACACCAGTACGGCGCTGAACGGCCTGCTGTTTGGCCTGATGGGCATCTTCATTCTGGTGAATACGCTGATGAGCGTCTGGGCCCTGTACCTGGCCTGGCGTTACCAGCCTTTCGGGCCAGCCGGCTACGTGTGGGGCCTGCGCCTGGGGCTGCTGGTGTTTCTGGTGGGCAGCGTATTGGGCGGCTTCATGATTCACTACCAGCAGCATACCGTAGGCGCGCCCGACGGCGGCCCCGGCCTGCCCGGCCTGGGCTGGAGCACCCGCGCCGGCGACCTGCGC
>NZ_BAAGZM010001032.1:0-975 GCF_054778495.1 Hymenobacter agri | reverse complement strand
GCGCCCCACCCTCGAAGCCGGGGCCGCTGCCCAGCGCGCCCTCGATGAAAAAGCCGAAGCCGCCCGCCGCGAAGCTGTGCAGCCGGTAGCGGCCGAAGCCGAGGAGGAAGCCGACGAAAGCCGCCCGGCGCTGTACTCGCCGGTCACGATTATGCTCTTTTCGGTACCGTTCACGTTTGTGGCCGGCGGCGTGCTGCTGGGCCTCAATTTGTGGCGGGTAGACCGCAAGCGGGCCCTGCTTGGGCTGGTGCTGTTTCTGGTGGCTTACGTGGTGGCCGTGGCCGTGGTGCTACAGTGGGCGCTGCCCATCTACGGCCTGAGCTCCTGGTACGGGCCGCTCATCAACCTGCCGCCCATTCTGGCCTACATGCTCTGGTTCTGGCCGCGCAACATGGGTGGCATGCGCTACCGCAGCCGCAGCTGGCTGCCGCCGCTGCTGGTGTGCTTCGCCTTCCTGTACGGCGCCCAGCGGCTGAACAACTACCTGCTGAAGCAACAGCCTAAAGAAGTGCAGGAGCAGTTCGAGCGCATGATGCCGAAATAAATAACCACCCCCACCACCCAAGGCCCGGCCAACCGCCGGGCCTTGCTGTTTGCCACCCGTTCATGGCTCTTCAAAACCTGCTGCTACCCGGGGCCGAGCTACTTTTTGCCCCCGCCTTTTTGCCCGCCGCCGAAGCCACCGTGCTGCTGGCCCACCTCACTGCGGCGGCAGCCTGGGAGCAGCGTACCATTCGCCTGTTTGGGCAGGAGTTTCCGCAGCCGCGCCTCACCGCCTGGTATGGCGACCCCGAAGCCCGCTACACCTACTCCAACCTCACCTGGGAGCCTCTGCCCTGGCTGCCCGCCCTGGCCGACCTGCGCCAGCGCCTCGAAACCGCCACCCACGCCCGCTACAACAGCGTGCTGCTGAACCTATACCGCGACGGCCTCGACAGCATGGGCTGGCACGCCGACGACGAGCCCGAGCTGGGC
>NZ_BAAGZM010001031.1:0-976 GCF_054778495.1 Hymenobacter agri | reverse complement strand
CCGGCGCGGCCGCCTTCGAGCACGGTGCCAAAGTCGAGGGGCAGGCCCACGAGGCACACGTCGGCGGCAGGCAGCTCGGCGGCGGGGCAAATGAGGTCGCGGAGAAAGGTCGGCATAAGTAGCGGCGTAGATTTTCCTCAAAGAAAACGCGCCACCCGGCTTCCGGCCCCGCGCCTCAGTCGCCCAGCTTCACGGTGCCGTCGTCGTTGAAGGTGCGCTTCACCGTTTCCGAGCCTTTCACGACTAAACCAAACACCTCGCGCCCGCCGTCAGCCTCCTGGTTCAGAATCATGGACAGGGCCAGCGCCGGCTCGCTGTAGCTGAATGTGCCGCCGTACGTCACCGGCTTGCCTTTCGAGTCGGAGTAGGTGAACTCAATGTTCTTCCCTTTGATGGTGTAGCGGCCGGTTTCATCGAAGTGGTTGGTGCCGTAGGGGCCGGGGAATTCCAGCTTTTTCTCGTAGCGGCCGGTGGGGCCCAGCGTGAGGGTGCCGCCTACCCCGCGCGTATTGGTGGGCTTGCTGCTGTATTTCGGTGCGTAAATCAGGTATACCGCGTAGGTGTAAGTGGTGAAGAATTTGGTGGGCAAAGCACCGGCCGTGGGCGGAACGGCCGCGGGCGGGCGCCGGTTCGCAGTGGCAGGCTTGGTTTGGGCGTTGGCCGGGCCCAAGCCCACCAGCAGGAAAAGCAATAGTGCAGAAAAAAGGTGGCGCATAAGTAGGTGAATGGAATGAGTTAGCCCCTGCAAAAACCGACGGCCGAGGCTGGCTGGCAAGCTGAACCACAGGCCGGGCCAGCACCATAGCAACGGTGGTTGCTACAGCCGCTTGTAAGCGATGCCGTTGAAATAAAACCGTCGCACCGCGCCGGTTTTATCGTCGGTTTCGATGGGATAGGCCACGCCCCGCACGGTGCGGCCGGTGTTGTCGGTGAGGGTTAGCGTCCAGCCGGCCAGGGCCCAGCGGCCGCCCGCCCC
>NZ_BAAGZM010001030.1:0-979 GCF_054778495.1 Hymenobacter agri | reverse complement strand
CCCGGCTGGCCCGGCCCCGCTACGCCGACGCGCATGGCCCGGCCCTGCTGCAACCGCCCCGAGTGTAACCTAGGTTGTCCGTGAGGGAGAGCTCCTGCCCGGCCGGTTCGTGCGCGAACGGCTAGGGCAAGAGGGTAATCAACTTATTTCCTGGTCTTTGCCTGGCTGATTGGCACGTGCTGACGTGCTGATGAGGACTGCTTCCGTCCCGCTGCTTCTTGCGCGATTGGCCGGGCCGTCCAGGGGTCACTCTTGTCCGCGTGCGGGCCTGCGGCGCAGGCTGCGGGGCCAGGAGGGCGGCGCGCGTATTGACGCGGCCGGCCACTGGCCCACGAGGGCACCAATTCATTTTTCATGCTCGCAAAAATCATTGCGGCCAGCATCCACAACAAGCTGTTTGTGGCATTGCTGGTGGCGGCACTGGTGGCGTGGGGCGGCTATTCGGCCGTCCACCTGCCGCTGGATGCCATTCCCGATATTACCAATAATCAGGTTCAGGTCATCACCCAAAGCCCGGCGCTGGCCGCCCAGGAAGTCGAGCAGTTGCTCACCGTGCCGCTCGAATTGCAGCTGCGCACGGTGCCCGGCGTCACGGAGATTCGCTCGACTTCGCGCTTCGGCTTGTCGGTCATTACCGTCATTTTCGACGACGACGTCGATACCTACCTCACCCGGCAGCTGGTGGCCGAAAAGCTGCGCTCGGCCGAAGGCCAGCTCAGCCCCGGCATGGGCCGGCCCGAAATGGCCCCCATCACCACCGGCCTGGGCGAGATTTACCAGTATGCCCTGCGCGTGGAGCCGGGCTACGAAAAGCAGTTTACCCTGGCCCAGCTGCGCGATGTGCAGGACTGGATTATCAAGCGCCAGCTGGCTGGCGTGGTGGGCGTGGTTGACGTGAGCAGCTTCGGCGGCTACGTGCGCGAGTACGAGGTGAGCGTGGTGCCCGACCGCCTCAACGCGGCCGGCGTGGCCCTGCCCG
>NZ_BAAGZM010001029.1:0-980 GCF_054778495.1 Hymenobacter agri | reverse complement strand
TGCCACCAGCGGCGCGGCAAACGAGGTGCCGCCCACGGCCGTGTAGTCGTTGTCGGCCGGGCCGCCGCCATTGGCCAGGTGGTAGCCGTAGGTCGTCAGAATACTCACGCCGGGGGCCGTAAGGTCGACGCGGTGGCTGAAGGTGGCGCTGCCCACCTTCACGTCGTTGTTGTCGACGCCCGACACGGACACAACGTGCTGGTAGCTGGCCGGGTAGAAGTCGAGGTCGGCGTTGGTGTTGCCGGCCGCGCCAATGAGCACGGCGTTGCGGTTCACGGCGGCGTAGGTCATGGCGTCCTGCTCGAACTGCGAAAAGCCGCCCGGCCCGCCCCAACTCATATTGATGACCTGGCAGCCGTGGTCGGCCGCGTACACCACCGCCTCGATGCCGGCGAAAGTGCCCGTAGGGGTGTTGGGGTAAATATTCAGCGGCAGAAACCGGCACCGGTTGCCCAGTCCGGCCAGGCCCAGGCCGTTATCGGCGCGGGCCGACGACACACCCGCCACCAGCGTACCGTGCACAATATTGATGTCGTAGCCCGGGTCGTTGTCATTATTCGCCAAATCCCAGCCCGTAAAATTGTCTACGTAGCCGTCGCGGTCGTCGTCGATGCCGTTGATGGGGTCGGCGTAGTTGTGCTTAATCTGGGGCGCGAGGTCGAGGTGCGTGAGGCGTACGCCGCCGTCGGTGATGCCGATGACGATGCTGCTGTCGCCGCGCGTGATGTCCCAGGCGCGGTAGGCCTTCACCTGCTTCAGGTAATACTGGCTGGCCGTGAGGCTGGTGAGGGTGGAGTCGGCCAGCGGGTCGTTGGGCTGGTACTGCGGCTGCCGGATGTAGAGCGGCTCGACGTACTCCACCGCGCCCGTGGCCAGCAGCACCGCCCGCGCCTTGTTCAAATCGGCCGCCGTGCTGAACTGGTAGATGCTGCGCAGCTCCACACTGCCGGGCCGCTCGGCGCTGGGCGGCAGCGCGTGCG
>NZ_BAAGZM010001028.1:0-981 GCF_054778495.1 Hymenobacter agri | reverse complement strand
GGCGCTGCGCGAGGGCTGGGCCTGGGCCCAACGCGAGTGGAGCCAGGTATCGGCCGATACCGGCGTGGGCAACCCGGCCGCCGCCACCGCCGAAAAAGGCGCGGCCTTCTTGGAAGCCGTGACCACCAACATCGCGCAGTTTCTGGTGGAGCTGGCCGCCGCCGACCCGCAGGACTTGTACGAGTAGCAGAGGCAGCGCGCCTTCGCTTCGTTCGATGACAGTACGCGGCCAACTATTTCGCCCCCGGGCGAAGTGGTTGGCCGCTTATTTTTTGGCGTGCGTGCCGCTGATTTATACCAGAATACGACGATATAGCGGTGGCTGAAAAGTCTGATGCCGCTTAACGGATTATTGCTATTGACAGCTGAATAAAGGCTTTTTCGGCTGGAATGAGCTACTTGGATAAAGTCCGTAATCTCGAATTTCTGGATTGCGAAGGCCTTGGGGCAACTTCTAGTTTTGGCTCAATATCAACCCGGCTCGGTGCAAACTGAAGCGCCGCCAGAACCACCCGCCAAACCTTCCGCCCATGCCATCCATCTACGACCTGAAGCCCCGGTTTCAGCAGCTGTTGCGGCCCGCTACTGCCTTCTTCCACTGGGCCGGCTGCACGGCCAACAGCGTAACCGTGGCGGCCGCGCTGGCCTCGGCCGCTTACGGCATCTGGCTGGCGCTGGCTCCCGCCAACCGCTGGGCCTGGGCCCTGCTGCCCGCCTTTCTGCTGGCCCGTATGGCCCTGAATGCCATCGACGGCCTACTGGCCCGCGAGTACGGGCAGCAAAGCCAACTCGGCGCGCTGCTGAACGAGGCCGGCGACGTGGTGGCTGATACCGCCCTCTACGTGCCGCTGGCTCTGCTGCCGGGCGTGCATGCCGTCGGGGTGCTGGCGGTGGTGTTCCTGGCCGGGCTGAGCGAGTTTGTGGGCGTGCTGGGGCAGGTGGTAGGTGGCGGCCGCCGCTACGACGGCCCCTGCGGCAAAA
>NZ_BAAGZM010001027.1:0-981 GCF_054778495.1 Hymenobacter agri | reverse complement strand
CGCGAAGGCGCCGGCCGTTGTGCCGTCGACGCCGTTGAGCGTGCCTCCTGCAACTTCCAGCCTGCCGCCGGTGTGGCAGCCCGACCGCGGCGACGGTACCTACCAGAACCCGGTGCTGAACGCCGACTATTCCGACCCCGATGTAGTGCGCGTGGGCAACGACTATTACCTCACTTCCTCCAGCTTCAGCAGCGTGCCGGGCCTGCCCATTCTGCACTCGCTAGACCTCGTGAACTGGGAGCTGCTGGGCAATGCGCTGCCCGCGCTGCCGGCCGCCTTTCGGGTGCCGCAGCCTGGCAACGGCGTGTGGGCGCCGGCCCTGCGCTATCACAACCAGCAGTTCTACCTCTACTACCCCGACCCCGACCGCGGCATCTACCTCACCCGCGCCCGCAACCCCGCCGGGCCCTGGGATGCGCCGGTGCTCATCAAAGAAGCCAAGGGCTGGATTGACCCCTGCCCGCTGTGGGATGAGGATGGCCGCGCCTACCTGGTACACGCCTTCGCGGGCAGCCGGGCCGGCATCAAAAGCGTGCTGGCCGTGAGTCGCATGAGTCCCGATGGCCTGCACTTGTTTGGCGACGATGCGCTGGTGTTTGATGGCCACGCCGCGCACCCCACCATCGAGGGCCCCAAGCTCTATAAGCGTCACGGCTACTACTACATTTTTGCGCCGGCTGGCGGCGTGCCTACCGGCTGGCAAACCGTGCTGCGCTCCAGAAAAGTGTTTGGCCCCTACGAGGCGCGCATTGTGATGGACCAGGGCACAACCACCATCAATGGCCCGCATCAGGGCGCGTGGGTCGATACGCCCGACGGGCAGGAAGACTGGTTCCTGCACTTCCAGGACCGTGGGCCCTACGGCCGGGTAGTGCACCTGCAGCCCATGACGTGGCAAAACGACTGGCCCGTTATCGGCGCCGACCCCGATGGCGACGGGCGCGGCGAGCCCGTGCTGCGGCACCGCAAGCCCCGGGTGCC
>NZ_BAAGZM010001026.1:0-983 GCF_054778495.1 Hymenobacter agri | reverse complement strand
GTGCAGCGCCAGGCCTTTGCCGGCATGCTCTGGAGCAAGCAGTTTTATTATTACGACGTGAACCAGTGGCTTGACGGCGACCCCGCCCGTCCGGCCCCGCCCGCCAAGCGCCTCACCGGCCGCAACCATACCTGGCGCCACCTGCACAACGCCGATATCATTTCGATGCCCGACAAGTGGGAGTACCCCTGGTACGCGGCCTGGGACTTGGCCTTCCACTGCCTGCCCCTGGCGATGGTGGACAGCACCTTCGCCAAGCAGCAGCTGCGCCTGCTCTGCCAGGATGGCTACCTGCACCCCAACGGCCAGATGCCCGCCTACGAGTGGCATTTCAGCGACGTGAACGCCCCCGTGCACGCCTGGGCCACCTGGCGCGTGTACCAGATGGACCGCAAGCTGCACGGCCAGCCCGACACCGACTTCCTCGAAGCCGTGTTCCAGAAGCTGGTGATGACCTTCACCTGGTGGGTGAACCGCAAGGACCGCGACGAGCGCAACATCTTTGAGGGCGGCTTCTTGGGCATGGACAACATCGGCGTGTTCGACCGCTCGGCCCCGCTGCCCACCGGCGGCAAAATCGAGCAGAGCGACGGCACCTCCTGGATGGCCATGTTCGCCCTCAACCTCATGCGCATGGCCCTGGAGCTGGCCCAAACCCGCCCCGTCTTCCAGGAAATGGCCGTGAAGTTCTTCGAGCACTTCCTGCACATCGCCGAAGCCATGACGCGCGGCGGCGGCGGCCACTTCAACCTCTGGGACGACGAAGACCAGTTCTACTATGACGTCCTCCACGCCCCCGACGATTCGCGCACCCGCCTGCGCATCCGCAGCATGGTGGGCCTCATTCCGCTGTTCGCGGTGGAGGTGATTGACGATGAGCTGCTGGCCACCGTGCCCGAATTCCAGGCCCGCGCCCTGGCCCTGCTGCAGCGACGCCCTCGGCTGGCGGCACTGGTGAGCCGCTGGCAGGAGCCCGGCAAGGG
>NZ_BAAGZM010001025.1:0-987 GCF_054778495.1 Hymenobacter agri | reverse complement strand
GACGGCCGCGCCGGTGCGGCTGGCCAGCAGCGGCGGTCCCTACCCGCACAACCTGACTATGCTCACGGCCGAAGGCCGGCCGGTGAACCTGAGCGACCTGCGCGGCAAAGCCGTGTTCGTGAACCTGTGGGCCAGCTGGTGCCCGCCCTGCCGTGCCGAAATGCCCGGCATCGAGGCCTTATATAAGAAGGTCGACAAGTCGAAAGTGGCTTTCGTAATGCTTTCGCTGGATGACGACGCGGACAAGGCGCTGAAGTTTTGCAAAAGCCAGGGCTACACGTTCCCGCTGTATTTCCGCAACAGCGAACTGCCCGCGCCGTTCGACTCCAACTCCATCCCGTCCACCATTATTCTGGGGCCCGATGGCCAGCTGGCCGCCCGCCACGATGGCATGGCCGAATATGACACGCCCGACTTTAAAGCCGCGCTCGAAGCCTTGGCTGCGGGGCCGCGGTAGCACCGGGCTGCCGGTACGGGCCGCGTGCCCTCAATCAGTAGAGAAGTTGTCTCCGCAAAAAGCCCGGCTACTGGAGTCGGGCTTTTTGCTAATTACAAGTTGAGGTACAGGTGCATACGCTGGACGCAGACCCAGCCAGGCCAGAAATAGTAAGCCGAGCTTAAAAGTTTATTTGGAACGATTCTAAATAGCCCGCACCTTTGTGGTCTATTTTGAATCTTTCTAAATAAGTCCATGCGCCACCTTTCGCTCCCCGTTCTGCTTGCCGTTAGTTTTCTGCCCCGCTTGGTTACGGCCCAGCAGGTACCAGCGCCCCGGCAGCACGAGCGGCACCACGGGGCCACGGGCATTGTAACGGGCCGCGTGCTGCTGGCCGATGGCCAACCCGCCGAGCAGGTGTCGGTACGCATCAAGGGCAGTGAGCACGGCACCGTGACGGCCGCCGACGGCAGCTTCAGCCTGAAGGCGCCCGCCGGCTGGCAGGCTATTGCGGTGAGCTGCCTGGGCTGCGTGGGGCAGGAAGCCGCCGT
>NZ_BAAGZM010001024.1:0-990 GCF_054778495.1 Hymenobacter agri | reverse complement strand
CGAAGTGGCCAGCATCCGGCAGCTGCGGGCGGCGGCCAGCGCGGCCACGGGCCGGGAATTCAAGCTGCTGCGGGCGGGCGGCCTGAGCTTCTTGGTCACCATGATAAAGGTGACGCGCACGCTGGTGCCGGCCCCCGATGAAGTCTTTCCGCCCTGGCAGGGCATGCAGTACCTGCACAACATGCTGAGCGGGCAGGCCAAGCTGCCCGAGCCGCTCGACAACGACCGGTACCCCGATATTCGATGGACGAAGGTGCGGGACGTGCTGGCGCAGGGTGGCAACTGACACTAGCGTAGCTTTAGCAGCGAGTAGCCACTTTTAGCAGAAGCCCGTCATGCCTCGGCTGCGCTCGGCATGACGGGCTTTTAACCGTTCCTTCCCTCCTACTTCACCTCCGCCTTTTCCAACAACCGCACTACCAGACCGGTCCAGCCGGTTTGGTGGCTGGCGCCCAGGCCGTGGCCGTCGTCGCCGTGGAAGTATTCGTGGAAAAGCAGGTTGTCGCGGAAATGCGGGTCGGTTTGCTCAATTTCGGACTTGCCGAGGGCGGGGCGGCGGCCGTTTTCATCCTTAAGGAACAGGCGGGCGAGGCGGGCCGAGAGGGCATCGGCCACCTGGGCCAGGGTGTGCTTCTGGCCCGAGCCGGTGGGGTACTCCACGGTGAAGCCGTCGCCGTAGTACGTGTGGAAGCGTTGCAGCGACTCGATGATGAGGTAGTTGACCGGGAACCACACGGGGCCGCGCCAGTTGCTGTTGCCGCCGAACATGTCGGAGTCGGCCTCGCCGGCCACGTAGTGCACCGCGAAGCTGTCTTTTTCGCCCAGGTGGTAGCGGTAGGGGTAGTTGAGGTGGTAGCGCGAGAGCGAGCGGATGCCGTGCGGCGAGAGGAATTCGCTTTCGTCGAGCATGCGGGTGAGCACGTGGCGCAGGCGGCTGCGGCGCATGAGGGCCAGCAGGTGGCGGGCGCCATGGCCGGGCTCCTGCCAGCG
>NZ_BAAGZM010001023.1:0-991 GCF_054778495.1 Hymenobacter agri | reverse complement strand
CACTTCGAGTCATCTCTCATCGAAGGCCACGGGCTGCCCACGCCCACCGGCGCGCCGGTGGTGCACGCCGGCGGCCCGGTGCAAGTGGAACTATGGCCGATGCAGCGGGTATAGCGGCGGGCTACTCGCGCAGCCAGCGCGTCATGTGCGGGAAATCGTCGGTGGTCGTCAGGCCCATCCAGACCAGCAGCGGCAGGCCAGGGTAGATTTTCTGACGGAAATTATCCAGCATCCAGGCGCTCGCGTTGCGGTAGCCATTGGGGTGAAATACGACTTCGGGCGGCACTCCGATGGCCTGGGCCGCGGCGTACGACCACAGCATGGCCACAATTTCTTCGCCGTCGGTGCCTTGCTGCTCGGGCTTGCCGGCCATCACGTTGCCCACCAGTTGGATGCGCTCGGCATCGGGCGTCACGGCCAGGTGGCCAGCCTCGTGTAGGAGGTCGCCGGGGTAGAGGAGCTTGGCGGGGTCAATCAGCAGGCCGCCATTTTCGATGAGGATGCCGGGCAGAAAGGTGTCGACGGTTAGCTCCGCTTCCTGGGTGGGAATACCGATTTCGGCCAGAAATGCCCGCATGGCAGGCACATATGCGTGGGCGGGCGTATCGACCGGCTGGGCGGCCAGAGCGTTGGATAGCATGGCGACGGGGAATGAGGTGGCAGCAGGCCAAACTTAGCTCTGTTTCGGCAACTGGCTGCCACGAGCAGGCAATGGTCACGAGCGGCCGACGTGAGCCGCCCCGGTTCGGACCGTAATTTTGGGACTATGCCCAACGCCTTCGTCCTGCCGCTCCTGCCCGATTTGCCCATTCTCGCGGCGCTGCCCGAACTCCTATCGGCGCTGGCTACCAACGCCCGCGTGGTGCTGGAAGCGCCGCCCGGCGCGGGCAAAACCACCGTGGTACCGCTGGCCCTGCTGGCAGCCGAGTGGCGCAATCCGGAAGATAAAATTCTGGTGCTGGAGCCGCGCCAGCTGGCCGTGCGCGGCGCG
>NZ_BAAGZM010001022.1:0-991 GCF_054778495.1 Hymenobacter agri | reverse complement strand
GTGGGCAGGGCCACGGCGCGGGCGGTGTCGGCGGGAGTGGGCGTTTGGGCGGCAAGGCGCAGCGGCAGCAAAAGCCCCCCAAGCAACCCCAACCGCGCCTTAAGCAAAAAGGAAAATAGCATCATGAAAAGCAAAGCAGCGCGACACAGACCAGCGCAGTACGCGAATTGTTGGCCAGCCGCGTACTTTCCGGCGGGTTTCCGGCGTTGCCGGTTCAGCTTTGGTTGCCATTATTGCGCCCTCTGCCTGCTCCTATGCATTTCCACCTACCCCGCCGCCGCCGCCGCCGGCTGCTGTTGCCCCAAGGCTGGGTGGCGCTGGCGGGGCTGTTGCTGCTGGGCTGCCTGGCGCTGCACCCGTGGCAGGAGCAGTTGAAGCGGCGCAGCGTGTTGCAACTGACGATGCCGCCAATTAATAAATCCGGCACCATTTGGCCATTAGCGTATTTTGAAGATTGTGATAGTCTTATGCGCAATGAGCCAAAACTCACTTACGCGAGTGTTGATACTTATCGTCACTGGCATATAATAACTCTAGGCAAAGGGCCAGGAATGGACACGTTGGCAATTCACGATATAGAAAGGATTTTACATGCTAGAGGTACCAGACCAAACTGGAATAAAAGCGGCCTTAAAGTTTGCTTTTTACCTAGTGCTCATTACTCGTCCTTAATCCTATCATTGAGTCTATTTAACCGATATCACGTTCAACAATACTTCCTCGATATCAAGAATAAGCCCATTGCGCTGTATACATTAACAGTTCCCAAAAGCGAATGTCCCCCAATGCCAAAGTAACACTTGGCCTGTATGCCCTCTTTCTTCCTACCGGCAATACAGCGCTTCCCAAAGCGCCTGGTCCTGCCCGTAAATGTCCTGGTAGAAGCGTAAATGCCCATTCTCGGCCGTGGCGGTGGCGTAGCGGATGTAGATGGGCAGCGGCCGGCGCAGCAGCACGTCCTGCGGCGGGCACTGCCGGGCCTGGGCCGGCG
>NZ_BAAGZM010001021.1:0-992 GCF_054778495.1 Hymenobacter agri | reverse complement strand
GCGTGCCGCCGCTGGGCCTGGGCCTCACGGCGCTGGCCGCGGCGGCCGTTATTTTGCTGGCCGAGGAGCGGCGGAGCGACTATTTCTTCGCCTTTCTCGCCGATGGCGTGCTGCTGGTGCCAGCCGTGCTATATCTGATTGGCCGGTAGCGTACGTTTCGGCGTGCGCATTATCCGGCAGCTATTTGACGGGCGCAAGCTGAAGCATGGGCTCCGAGTGCAGCCATAGTTTCCCGGTTTTTCCGCCTTATCGTACTCCTACTTATGACTATTGTCGACCCTTCCACCGTGTTTCCGCTGGCCGGCTACGAGCGGCTGTGCTTCCTGAAAAACGTGGTCGACCACCCGCAGATTACCGTGGGCGACTACACGTATTACGACGATTTTGAGGACGTTGCCAACTTCCAGCGGCGCGTGCGCTACCTGTTCGATTTCACCGGCGACCACCTGCGCATTGGCAAGTTCTGCATGCTGGCCTCGGGCGTGGAGTTCGTGATGAACGGGGCCAACCACTTGTCCCAGGCCGTGAGTGCTTACCCCTTCGCGGTGTTCGGCGGCGACTGGGCCGACGCGATGGCAGGTAAAAATTACCCCAACAAGGGCGACACCGTGGTGGGCAATGACGTGTGGCTAGGCTACCGGGCCACCATTATGCCGGGCGTCAGCATCGGCCACGGCGCCATTGTCGGGGCCTGCGCGGTGGTCACGCGCGACGTGCCGCCCTACGCCATCGTGGGCGGCAACCCGGCCCGCATCATCCGCATGCGCTTCGACGCCGATACCGTGGCCCGCCTGCTGGCCCTGGCTTGGTGGGACTGGCCCATTGAGAAAATCACCCGTTTCGCCCCGCTGCTGACGGGCGACGTAGCCGCGTTTCTGGCGGCATCCGAGCAGTAGCGTATTAAATCTCCGCCAGTGCCGGGCCGATGTGCTGCACGATGTCGCCGGCCACCAGCCCGGCCATGCCGGTGTGGGCGGCGGCCAGGTCGCCGG
>NZ_BAAGZM010001020.1:0-994 GCF_054778495.1 Hymenobacter agri | reverse complement strand
GCCGCGCCCCCAGCTACGCCAAGCAGCCCAGTTACTCGTCGTCGGGCAGCAGCACCGGCACCAGCGGCGTGCGCTTCGGCTTCCGCGCCGGCCTGAACGTGGCTGACCTGCAGGGCGATGCCGTGAAAAGCTTCACCTCGCTGGCCGGCTACGCCCCCGACGGCACCATCACCAAGCAGATGCGGCCGGGCTTCTACGCCGGCGTGTTTGCCACCCTGCCGGTGGGCCCCGGCTTCGCCATCGAGCCCGGCATCACCTACGCCGAAAAAGGCGCCGTGCTGAAAGGCACCCTCCCCTTCCCGGCCCTCGATTTCCTGAACGCCAACGTGACGGGCACCGCCCGCCTGGCTTACATCGACGTGCCGGTGCTGGCCAAGGTGTTCATCACGCCGGGCTTTTACCTCTACGCTGGCCCGCAGGCCTCGTTCCTGGTGAACGGCAAGGCGCGCGTCGATGCCAGCGTACTGGGCTTCTCGGCCTACAAGCAGGATTTCGACGTGGCTGACCAGCTGCGCAAGGTGGACTTTGCAGCCGTGGGTGGCCTAGGCTACCAGTTCGACAACGGCCTGGGCCTGAGCGCCGGCTACGACTACGGCCTCACCTCGCTCGACTCGGGCAACCGCTTCCAGGCCTACAACCGCGTGGCCAAAGTCGGCCTGAGCTACTCGTTCTAACGCTCAATCCGGCCGGTTATCGGCCGTGTTGCTCTGCTATTCTTGTTCGTCTGTTTAGTCGTTTTTATCCAACTACATTATTGAAAATGCCCCGCTGGTGTTCCAGCGGGGCATTTCTGGTTTTGGCACGTCATGCTGAGCTTGTCGAAGCATCTCTACCGCTTCGTTGCATCGTTCGGTAGAGATGCTTCGACAAGCTCAGCATGACGGACGGCCTTCACTACGCACTCGCGGCCACTACCGCGCCCCCACGGCACCGCTGCCGCTCAGGCCCTCGGCCAGCCGCACGAGGCGCACCAGTTCGGCGCGGTAGCCGTCTT
>NZ_BAAGZM010001019.1:0-994 GCF_054778495.1 Hymenobacter agri | reverse complement strand
GCCGCCGTGGCCCCCGCCACGCCCGGCCAAACCTATGGCGCAGCCATTACGCCCGCCGGCGCCCTACCCATGAGCGCGCTACCCACTGCCCTCGGCACCCGCGACTCGGCCCAGGTAAAGCTGGTGGGCAAGGCCTCGGCCGTGTGCCAGGCCAAAGGCTGCTGGATGACCCTGCCCACCGCCGATGGCAAGGAAATGCGCGTGCGCTTTCGCGACTACGCCTTTTTTGTGCCCAAAGACCTGAGCGGCCACGAAGTAGTAGTGAGCGGCTGGGCCTACCGCAGCACTGTGCCCAAAAGCGAGCTGCAGCACTACGCCCAGGACGCCGGCAAATCTGAAAAGGAAATTGCCGCCATCACACAGGACGAGCAGCAGCTCACCTTTCTGGCCGATGGCGTGCGGGTGGTGAACTAGCCCTTATTCGCTGAGCCTGAAACTGCTGCCAGAGCCACCCTAAGGGTGGCTTTTTTTATGCCCGGCGCATGTTTTATCTGTCCGGCGTAGCTTGCGTACTTCATTCCATTGCCGACCCTTGTGCCTTGTTTCGGCACCCTTGCCATGTCCGAAAATTCCGCTATTTTGTCTCAGATGCAGGCCCTCTCCGAGCGGCTGCACCACCTCAATCATCAGTATTACCAGCTTGATATATCGGAGGTTAGTGACCAGGAGTTCGACCAGTTGTTGGCCGAGCTGCAGGCCCTCGAAGCCGCCCACCCCGAGCTGGCCCAGCCCAACTCGCCCACCCGGCGCGTGGGCGGCACCATCACCAAGCAGTTTCCCACGGCGGTTCACCGCTTTCCCATGCTCAGCCTGGGCAACACCTACTCCGAAGACGACCTGCGCGAGTTCGACGAGCGGGTGCAGAAGGGCCTGGAGGGCGCGCCCTACGCCTATGTGTGCGAGCTGAAAATCGACGGGGTGGCCATGAGCCTGCGCTACGAGCACGGCCAGCTCACGCAGGGCGTGACGCGCGGCGACGGCACCCTCGGCGACG
>NZ_BAAGZM010001018.1:0-996 GCF_054778495.1 Hymenobacter agri | reverse complement strand
AGGCGGCGCGTAGCTTGGCCACGGTGGCCGGCTCGGTGGCCCCCACCACCAGGCCCACCGTCGAATCGGTCAGTTCCTCGTCCATCAGCTTGGCCAGGCGGGCGGCCCAGTCGCTGATGGAGCCGCCGCGCGTCATGGCCGCGTCCTGCAGGCCGTGCACGGGCTTGTTGGAGGTTTTGGCCAGCGAAAAAACCAGCTTGCCGGGCCGCGCAAACGGCCGGATGGTGTCGTCGCCCATGTAGGGGTTCACAGTCACGCCATCGGCGCCCACCACGTCGTAGGTGAAGCGGGCGTACTGCTCGGCGGTGTTGGCGATGTCGCCGAATTTCCCGTCCAGAATCACCGGAATATCCTTGGGAATATCGCGCACGGTTTGCTGCAACAGCGCCACACCGTTTTCCCGGCTCAGGAAGAAGGCAAGGTTGGGCTTGAATGCAGCTGCGTAGGGAGCCGCTTCGGCAATGACTTCGCGCAGGCGGCGGGCCACGGTGGCGTCGTCGCCGGTGGGGTCGAGGCCGACGCAGAGCAGAGAATTAGCGGCTTGAACGCGGGCAATGAGTTTTTGCATGGGAGCAGGTTGGGTGGGAATGGGAGGTTGAGTTAAAAGTTAAAAATGATGAGTTAAAAGCAGATATCCAATTTCAATTCATCACTTTCATCTGCTCCAACTGCAACGCGGCCAAGCTACTGAGATACCGGGGCGCTGTGCGCCACCTCGGCCGCCAGTCGCGCCGTAAGGCCCGGCGACAGCCATTCGCCGCTGGCCACCTGCACGGCCTGGGCGCCCACGCGCAGGTAGTCCTGCACGTCGCGGAGGGTGAAAATGCCCCCCGTGCCGAAGATGGGCAGCGTCAGTTTCTCGTCATTCGCCAACTCCCACACGCAGCGCAGCGCCAGCGGCCGCAGCGCCTCGCCCGAGAGACCACCCACCAGCGGGGCGGCAATGCTATCGGCGGGCAGGTGCAGTACTTTCAGCGTGTTGGTGGCGGCCAGGGC
>NZ_BAAGZM010001017.1:0-996 GCF_054778495.1 Hymenobacter agri | reverse complement strand
CCGCGCCGGCCAGCTGGGCCTGGGCGTGAACGCCGGCCACGACCTCGACCTCGACAACCTGGCCTGGCTGCACCAGCAGCTGCCCGAGCTGGCCGAAGTGAGCATCGGCCACGCCCTGGTGTGCGACGCCCTATACCTGGGCCTCGAAAACACCGTACAGCTTTATCGGCGGCAGCTGAAAGCGTAAGCGTCTTTGCTGCTGGACTTCAGCCCATCCCATTTCTGAGCGATTCCGACAAACTGCTCATTGATAACTGCTCCTATGCCCCGCCACGCCCTTCCCGAATTCGAAGCCCTCTCCTATCCTATCCTCGACGTGCGGGCGCCTATTGAGTTTGCGCAAGGGCACGTGCCGGGCGCGCTGAACCTGCCGCTGTTCACCGATGAGGAGCGGGCGCGCATTGGCACCACCTACAAGCAGGTGAGCCAAGAGCGGGCCGTGCACCTGGGCCTGGAGTTTTTCGGGCCGAAGATGTCGGCGATGGTGAAGCAGGCCAAAAAGCTGGCTCCGGGCAAGGAGGTGCGGCTGCACTGCTGGCGCGGCGGCATGCGCAGCGGCGCGGTGCTGTGGCTGCTGGAGCTGGCCGGCTTCAAAGTCCACCTGCTCGACCACGGGTATAAGGACTACCGCCGGGCGGTGCTGGCCTCGTTTGCCCAGCCCCGGCAGTGGCGGGTGCTGGGGGGTCTCACCGGCAGCGGCAAAACCGACGTGCTGCACGTGCTGGCCGCCACGCCCGGCCAGCACGTGCTCGACCTCGAAGGCCTGGCGCACCACAAGGGCTCGGCTTTTGGCAGCATCGGGCAGCCGGCCCAGCCCACGCAGGAGCAGTTCGAAAACAACTTGGCCGCCGCCCTGGCGCAGCTGCCCACCGATGCCCCCATCTGGGTAGAGGACGAAAGCCGGCAGATTGGCCGGCTCACGGTACCGGCCGCACTGTTTGCCCAGCTGCAGGCCGCCCCGCGCTACGTGCTGGAAGTGCCCCGCGCCGCCCGCGT
>NZ_BAAGZM010001016.1:0-1002 GCF_054778495.1 Hymenobacter agri | reverse complement strand
TGCCCACGGGCGGGCTGCGCAGCCCGCTGCGGCGCTTCACGGCCATGCCGGTGTGGCAGTATAACGCCGCCAGCCCGCCCACCAGCGAGCTGAACCCACGCCTGGGTGTGAATGTGAGCAACCTGAGTGGCACGGCCGCCCCACTGTCGGTGGATGTACTGGGCACGGTGCGCGACCTCACTGCGGGCACCACTATTGGCCCCTGGCTGCAAAGCTCGACGCTGGTGGCGGGCAACTCGCGCCAGTCGCCCATCACGGGTTCGGCGGCTACGCAGCCGCTGCCGGTGTCGGCCACGCCCAAGCGGCTGCGCTACACGCTGGCGCTGAACTCGCGCGAAACCTCGCCGCTCACGCTGCCCAACGACACGATTTTTCGGGATGTGGAGCTGAATAATTATTATGCCTACGACGACGGCTCGGCCGAAAACATCACCAACCTGCTGCCCTACGCCACCGGCCAGCAGTCGGCCTTCGCCTACCGCTTCGACCTGAACCAGCCCGACTACGTGCGCGGCGTGCGCTTGGTGCCGGTATTCACAGCCTCGGACGCGGGCAGCCGCCAGGTAACCATCAGCGTGTGGGCCGATAAGAACGGGCTGCCCGACAACACCCGCGTGCTGGGCACGAAAACGGCCACCATTCCGGCCAGCTACCCGGCGGGCTGGCAATATTTCCAAATTGACTTCGACCAGCCGGTGGCCGTATCGGGGTCGTTTTACGTGGGCTTTTCGCAGCCCAGCGCCGGCCGCACTCTGCACTACGGCCTCGATTTGAATAGTACCTTCCCGGCCCGCCACTTCTTCCGGCGCGACAATGCCGCGCAGTGGGACACGGCCAACTTCCAGCCCTCCGGTGCCGTGCAGCGCGGCGCCCTCCTGATGCGGCCCGTGATGACGAATAACGTGGCTACCGCCACCGCGTCGGCCGCCGAAACTGCTGCCTTCGCCCTCTACCCCAACCCGGCGCACGGCCCCGTGCGCGTGGCCGGGCCCGCCTTCGCCC
>NZ_BAAGZM010001015.1:0-1003 GCF_054778495.1 Hymenobacter agri | reverse complement strand
TGCACGCTCCCGACCAGCCCGTGTTCTGGCACGGCGCCATTACCGAAGTGCACGACCAGCGCGAGCTGGCCGAAGCCCTGCGCCGCGGCGAGGCCGAGCTGCGCTTCCTGGCCGACAGCATTCCGGAGCTCATCTGGACGGCCACGGCCGAGGGCTTTATCGATTACTACAACGAATACACCGCCGAGTATTCAGGCCTCACGAAAGAGGAACTGGGTCCCACCGGCTGGATAAACCTGCTGGAACCCACCGAGCAGGCCGGCGCCGCCCGGCGCTGGGTACACAGCGTGGCCAGCGGCGAAGCCTACGAAGGCCTGTTCCGGATGCGGCGGCACGATGGGCGCTACCGCTGGCACATCATCCGGGCGCGCCAGCTTACTGATGAGCGCGGCCTGCGCTGGTTCGGCGCCTGCACCGACGTGGACGACCAGCACCGCCTGCGCGAAGTGCTGCAAACGCAGTACGACGAGCTGGCCCGCACCAACCGCGACCTCGACACCTTCGTGTACACGGCCTCGCACGACCTCAAGCAGCCCCTGCTCAATCTGCGCGGCTTGTTTGATGAGTTGCGCCGCACCGCCTCGTTCGACGACCCGCAGGAAGGCGAAATCGTGTTGATGCTGGATGAAGCCCTGGGCCAGCTCGACGCCACCCTGCAGGAGCTGGCCGCTACCGTGCAGGACCAGCGCGGCCTCTCGGCCCCGGCCGAAAACCTCGACCTGCGCAACGTGGCCGAGGAAGTGCTGCTGGGCCTGCGTACCCAGGTGCAGGAAGCCGAGGCCGTGTTCGACCTCGACTTTTCGGCCGCGCCCACGCTCACCTACGGGCGGGCGCACCTGCGCTCCATCCTGCACAACCTGTTCAGCAACGCGCTCAAGTTTGCCGCGCCTGAGCGGCCGCCGCACATTGAAGTGCGCAGTGGCCTCACCGCCGCCGGCAAGCCCTTCCTGAGCGTGCGCGACAACGGCCTGGGCATGGACCTGCCCAGCCACCGGGCGCCGGT
>NZ_BAAGZM010001014.1:0-1004 GCF_054778495.1 Hymenobacter agri | reverse complement strand
GGTGGGCACGGTGCCGGTGGCCGGGTCGGCGGTGCGGTGCATGTCTTGCAGCAGGGCCAGGTCGGGGCGGTCGGGGCGGGGGCGGTCGGCGTCATTTTCTTCGTCCTCGCCTTCCAACTCAGCCCACCAACCAGCGGCAGGCCGGTCGGCAGTCGGCAATGCCAGCCGAAAGCTCCCCGTAAATGCCAGGCCCATTAACCCAACGGCTACTGCCTGGCGCACCCCATAAGTTGAGAAGAAGTTCATCATACGTACATCTAAAAGTCCAAATGGTTAAAGAATCAACTTCAAACATACCGTTTTTTCCAAAATATCTGCCCGTCTTTTCCAAATGGATTAATTTTTTAATTTTTCATTGATTCAAGCCGTTATTTTCCCCACCCTTCAATTATTGTTTTTACCGGAATAATTATTAATATAAAACATGATTTTTACTATACAAAATAACCTATTAATAGAAAGTGACCATCCCGCCGAGTGCGCACGCGGGTGCCCGAACAAAGAATTGCATGCGATGGGCCGGGGCGTAGCCGCTACCCTATCACCGCCACGTAGCGCCGGTCGGCAAAGTCGCGCAGGCGCTGAAAAGCGCGGTCGACCTCTTCGGCGCCCTCGGTTTGCAGGTTGCCGTAGATGACGCGGTCGGTGGTGCTCAGGGCCTGGCGCACGTCGGCATCGTTCTCGAAGTAGGCCACGATTTCGCGGGTCGTGAGCGAGTGGAGGGCGCTGTTTTCGAGGCCGGCGAGGTAGTTTTTCCAGAGCACCACGGCGCGCTCCACGTTGGTAGCCGAGCGTGACAGTTCAAACCGCTCGACGTGCCGCGCAAACTGGGCTAGGAAGTAGCCGTGGTTTTTACGCTGCTTGTAGGCCCGATAGCGCCGCACCAGCCGCCCCCGAAACAGAGCGGCGCCGCCCGCCAGCAGCAACAGCCCCGCCCCCAGCCCGGCCAGCCAATACGGGTAGTTGAATGCCGGCGGCACGGCTTCCAGCGCCAGCTGCTGGCG
>NZ_BAAGZM010001013.1:0-1008 GCF_054778495.1 Hymenobacter agri | reverse complement strand
ATGTGCGCTACCAGCTGGGGCCGCGCTGGGAAATTGTGGCCCAGCCCACGCTCACGCAGTTCGTTACGTCGGTGGCGCGGCCGGCTTCGGGCTACGTGGCGCGCTACCCGTTGGCGGCCACCGCGCTAGTGGGCGTGGCCTGGTGGCTGCGGAAAAGGCAGAGTACCCCGAATTTTCAATTCGGCCCGCGTGAACGTCAATTGTTCTGGCGGGCCGAATTGAAAATTCGGGGTACTCCGTCTATTAGGCCTCTCGCTCGCGGCTACTGCACCATGCCCCCAATTACCACGTCGCGCACCGGGTTTTCGCCCAGCCAGTACGGGATTTCGGCCACGCTGCCCAGGTCCAGCACCAGCAGGTCGGCGCGCTTGCCGGGGGCGAGGCTGCCGCAGTCGGCGGCGTGGCCAATGGCCCAGGCGGCGTTGAGGGTGGCGGCGGCCACGGCTTCCTTAGGTGTGAAACCCATTTTGAGGCAGGCCACCGATAGGGCCAGCCACAGGTTTTTGCTGGGGCAGGAGCCGGGGTTGAAATCGGTGCTCACGGCCACGGGCAGGCCATTGTCGATGAAGGCCCGACCCGGTGCGTATTGCTGCTGGCGTAGAAACAGCGGCACCAGCGGCAGCAGCACGGCCACGGTCTGCCCCCGGGTATGCTGCGCGATGCGGGCCGCCGCCTCGGGCGTGAGGTAGTCGCAGTGGTCGACGCTGACGGCGCCCAGCGCGGCGGCCATCTCGCAGCCGCCGAGGTCGTGCAGCTGCTCGGCGTGAATTTTCAGGCCGAAGCCCATTTTGTGGGCCTGCTCCAGGTAGTAGCGTGCCACATCGAGCGGAAAAGCACCTTCCTCGCAGAAAATATCGACATACGCCGCCTCCCCTTTCAGGTCCGACAGCACTTCGCGCAGCATGAAATCGACGTAGGCCTGCGGGCCTGCCGCTTTAAACTCGGGCGGCACCACGTGCGCGCCCAGAAACGTGGGCACCACCCGCACCGGCTGCTGCCGGCCCGCCT
>NZ_BAAGZM010001012.1:0-1009 GCF_054778495.1 Hymenobacter agri | reverse complement strand
CTACGACGACCAGCCCGTGGCCCAGTACCAGGTGCTGCACATCTGGTTTCGGCCCGGGCCGCCGGCGGCCGGCGTGGCCCCGCCCGTGCCCGAAAACCAGGTTTTCAGCCAGGTTGAGCAAATGCCTAAGCTGCCCGGCGCACCTGACGAGGCCGCCATTCAAACCGCCATTCAGGAGCTGATTCGCTACCCCGAGCAAGTGGTGAGCGGCGACACGCAGGTGAGCTTCGTAGTGGAACCCGACGGCCGCGTAACGCGCCCGGTGCTGCTCAACAGCCTCGGCGCGGCCACCGATGAGGCCATTCTCGATGCCGTGCTGCGGCTGCCGCGCTTCGAACCCGGCCGCCAGCGCGGGCAGGCCGTGGCCGTGCGCCTGCGGGTGCCGGTCAGCATTCAGATTCGTTAGAAATTACCACATAAAAAAGCCGCTTGCCCGGGCTGAGCAAACGGCTTTTTTATGTGGTATACGGCCAATAGTCGCGTTCGTGCTTAGTTATCGTCGGTGGCGCGGTTGATGAGCACCACAGCCACAGCGGCCAAGGCCGCGATGCCGAGCACCATCTGGGTGGGCGTGAACTTGTTGGAAGCCTTGCGCAGCAGCACGCCGCCGTACTTCAGCAGGTCGTCCACGTGTTCGGTTTTGCCTTGGAATACGTTGTAGGCGCTTTCGAAAGTGCGGGCCAGGTCTTCGGGCAGGATTTTTTCGACTTGTTCGAGTTTAGCTTCCATGATGCTTGGATGGCTTGGGGAGAGGTGAAAGAATGACGGGCCGGAGCCCCGAAATGCCTGTACGGAAAACCTTCCGGCCGGGCTGTCTTTTTCGGCCACCCTCGTCAAAAAAAAGCCTCCGGCCCACGCTCCCCGCGTTGGCTATCGACTACTCAATCACCACAATGCGCGAGCCACTGCGCTGGGCTTCGCGCACCTGGCAGTAATAAGCCCCGGCGGCCAGCCCGCTCAGGTCGAGGGGCAGGAACTGCGGGCCGGCGGCCAGCACGCCATCCACGGC
>NZ_BAAGZM010001011.1:0-1019 GCF_054778495.1 Hymenobacter agri | reverse complement strand
TGCCAGGCCGTGCCAGCCTGCATGGCGGCCAGTGCCAGGGCCTGAGTGGCGGCGCGGTCGTCGGCCGACAGGCAATCCCAGAAAACGGTGGCCGGCTCAGCCGGGTCGCGGCCGGTGTATTCGTAGAAATACGAATTCAGGTAAGTGAGCTGGCCGTCGGCGGCGAAGTTGGCAATAAACACGGGCATGGCCTGCGTCATAACTCGCAACTGTTCGTCGCGCTGGTCTACCTCGCGGGCCAGGGCCGTGGCCTGGCGGCGGGCCAGCACCCGCTCGCTCACGTCGATGGCAAACGTGAGAATGCCACTGACGCCGCCGGCCGCGTCGAGCATGGGCAGAAACGAAAAATTGAAATAGTGCTCGGTGCCGGGGGCATCGTCGGGGTTCAGCCGCACGGGCATGGACTGCCCCGTAAAAGGCTGGCCCGTCCGGTACACCTGGTCGAGCAGGGCCAGATAGCCTTGCTCCACCACGCCGGGCTGCAGTTCGGCCAGCGCCATGCCCAGGCGTGGGCGGCCATTCATAATGCGGCCGTAGCCATCGTTGAAAAATGTGTAGCGGTGCTCGGGGCCTTCGAAGGCGGCAATGTAGGCCGGGGCCTGGCTCAGAATCTGGCTCAGCAGCCGGTCTTTGGTTTCGAGGTGGCGCTGGGCTTCGCGCAGCTCGTGCACATCCAGCATGTAGCCGTTGCGGCGCAGCAGGCGGCCGTCGGCTCCAAACTCCGGCACGGCCTCGGTAATAAACCACCGATACTGGCCGTCGGCCCCGCGCAGGCGCACTTCCACGCGCCCCAGGCGGGGCGACTCAATGCTTTCGGCAATCTCGCGCTGCGCCCGCAGGTGGTCGTCGGGATGCAGCACCCGGGGCCACTGGGCATCGACTTCGGCCCAGCCCGTGTCGGCCGGCAGGCCCGTGTACTGGTACCATTGCGGGCTCATGTACGTGGTGCGGCCCAAGGCATCGGTCACGAACGTGATGAAGGGCAGCACTTCAGCCTGGCGGCGCAGGCGCAGGTCGGC
>NZ_BAAGZM010001010.1:0-1024 GCF_054778495.1 Hymenobacter agri | reverse complement strand
GGCTGGGGCTGGGGCTGGGGCGGCCGGAGCTGCTGGCTGCGGGGCCGTTACCGGGGCCGACTGCACATTTGGCACCGGGCTGCTCACGGGAGCAATGCTGGCAGTGGCATCGGCGGGCGGGGCTGTATTGGTCGGCGATTTCTGGATAAGCTCGCCATTCAGACTAAGCAGGTCGCCTTCCTTCAGGCGCACCCGGGTGCCGTTGGCCAGCACCACCGATTGCGTCTGATACTCCACGCGGGTACCATTGGGCAGCGTTACGTCCTTCTCCAGCACTTTCATCGAGGTGCCGGTTTGCACCACCAGCATCTTATTAGCCACCGTGAACCAGGGCAGCGAAGTATTGACGGCCTGGGTGTTGCGTTTTTGCGCATTGGCCGGGCCGGTGGTGGCGACCAGCAGCCCTGCGGCCAGCAACAGCGAAGGAAGTAAAGGGTATTTCATGTCTGCAGAAAGGTTGAAAGTGAAATTAATTAATGGAAAAGCGTAACTAGGACCGATGCAAATGTATTATTGAATGAATGGATTTCATCTTTTGCTGAGTTAGGGACAGGAAATAATTGTCGGAATGCTAAGCTCGGCCGTCCAACGCAGGCTTTTTCTCGGCGAATGGTTGAGGGCGTACTTTGTCACTTTCCGGCCGCTGCCGCGTATTCATCCGGCCTGGCGCTTTGGCGCTGCCTGCCTTATTCTGCTTCACTATTATGCCCATCTGGTCGATTACGCCCCTGGTGCTGCCCTTGCGGTACGTCTGGAAAATTTCCCGCAACGCTTCTACCAGCAAAACCAACCTGCTGGTGCGGATAGCGGGCGAGGGCTGCGAAGGCCGGGGCGAAGCCGCGCCGAATGTGCGCTACGGCGAAACCCCCGAACTGCTGCAAGCACAATTTGCGGCCCTGCAGGCCCAAGGCCTGGCCGATGTAGCCAATCTGGCCGAACTGGATGCGCTGCTGGCGGCCCACCCCGTGGCGCACGCCCTGAGCTTTGCGCTCGAATCGGCGCTGGTGGCGTGGCAGGCGGTGGT
>NZ_BAAGZM010001009.1:0-1025 GCF_054778495.1 Hymenobacter agri | reverse complement strand
CAGGCCCTGGCCCGGCATTCGCGGCGCCCGCTGCCACCCGCGCCGGCCGCTAAGCGCCCCCAAACGGGTAATCACCGTTGAGGTGAAGCCGGCTTGCAGTGGCGAATATTCCTGCGCAAAGCCACCTCAGCCCCGTTTGCTGCGTAAGTTGCGACCGATGCTACGCCCATTCTACTTCCTGCTGCTGCTCACGATTGGGACCACCCAATTATCTGCCTGCGCCCAATCGGCCACCGACAAGCCGGCCGGCACGCCCGTGGCCATGCGGCCCGGCCAGCCGCTGCCCTGGCTCGATTCGCTGCTGAGCAGCTCGCCTATTCTGCGCCTGCACCAAGTGGGTATGAGCCTGGCCTACGCCGATAGCACCCGGCCGTTTTACGGCTTCCAGGATGCCAAATACTTCACCCCGGCCAGCAACATGAAGCTGTTCAGCCTCTACGCCGGCCTGCATATTCTCGGCGACTCGCTGCCTAGCCTGCGCTACTTCTCGCGGCACGACACGCTGTTTTTCCAGGGTACCGGCGACCCCACGCTGCTGCATGGCGACGTGCCCAGCCGTCGTGCCTATAGCTTCCTCGCTGGCCGGCCCGAAAAAATGCTGGCCTACTGCGACATCGCCACCGTAACGCCCTTCGGCCCCGGCTGGACCTGGGACGACTACGGCTACTACTTCCAGCCCGAGCGCACGGCGTTCCCCATTTTCGGCAACACGGTGCGCTTCTACGCCACCCCGCCCGCGCCGCCGAAAGCCGGCTCACGACCAGTAGTAGCGCTGCAGTCGCGCATTCGGGTGCTGCCCCGCTTCTTCGCGCCAATGGTGGGTCCGGCCCCGGCCGAGCTGCGCACCCCGGGTCTCGACCCCGACACGCACATCATCCGGGCCTTGCACGAAAACCGCTTCTACGTGCTGCCCACGGCCAAAAAGTGGGTCGATGAAACGCCCTTCGTCACCAGCCGCGGGCTGATGCTGCGGCTGCTGGGCGACACCCTGCGCCGGGCTACCAGCAGCGCCGCCTGGCGGCCCC
>NZ_BAAGZM010001008.1:0-1026 GCF_054778495.1 Hymenobacter agri | reverse complement strand
GAGCCGGCTGGCCAACCGGGTGCTGCAGCGCGTGCTGCAGCCGGGCACGCTCGATACGCAGTGCGGCTTCAAGGCCTTCACGGCCGCAGCGGCTGAGCGCATTTTCGGGGCCTGCACCGTCGATGGCTGGTCGTTCGACCTGGAAGTGCTGGCGCGGGCCCGCGCCCTGGGGTTCCGCATCGGCGAAGTGCCCGTGCGCTGGGAAAACGATGAGCGCAGCAAGGCCCGCCTCCGGCAATTGCCCCAGGAAATGCGGTGCGTGTACCGCCTTCGCCAGCAGCTTCGGCAGTTGGAAAAGCCGGCCGGCAAGTAGCCAAGCGTGAGCTATCAATTGACAATCAGTATTTTATTTAGCTACTCCCGGCATGGGTGCTTTCGTTCTAGTTTTCATCATCGCCGTAGTGGCGATTTCGCGGGTGTGGAGCCTGCCCAAGCGCCTGCTGGAACTGCAGGAAGAGGTAAAAACCCGTCAGGCATCCTTCAGCCGGCAGCTAGCCGAGCAGCAGGCGGAGTTGCTGCATTTGCGCGAACAGGTAGCTGGACTGCTTGAAGCAGGCGTTCGGCCAGCGGAGACCGCCGCGGCCGTGCCCCTGGTTCGGCCGGATGCCGCGGCCGCTCTGGTGCCGGTTGAGCCCCTGGAAGCAGAGGCGGCTCCAGCCCCGTTGCCCATCAGCGAGCCCGCTTCTCCTGGCTTTGAGCCGGTTGTGCCAATGCTCATGGACCAACCAATTAACGATGCCCCTGCTTCGATTGAGCCTACGGCTGCCGAGTTCCTCGCACCAGAGCCTATCGCAGCAGTGCCTATCATAACAGTATCGGCAGCACAGCCTATGCCGGAGCAAGCGCTGGTTTTATCGGAGGAGCCAGTTGCTCCGGCCCCCGAGCCTGCCCCTGCGCCCGACCTTGTTCCTCCGGTTTCGGTACCCGCGCCAGCGGTGCCGGCTGCACCGGTGGCTACGCCCGTTTCCGAGCCGGTTGTAGTGCCGGCGCCGACAGGCATGCCGGCGGCAAGCGCCGACACTGAGC
>NZ_BAAGZM010001007.1:0-1026 GCF_054778495.1 Hymenobacter agri | reverse complement strand
GACGCCCTCGAGCAAGACCCTGCCGACGAGCACGCCCGCGGCCTGGCGCCCTTTTACCAAGCCAAGCGCGACGAGTTTCGGGCGCTGCTCGACGGGGCGGGCTACGAGCTGCTGCCCGTGCCCGGCGGCTACTTCCAGCTGGCGCGCTACGCTGGGCTGTCGGCAGCTTCCGACCTGGATTTTGCCCACTACCTGGCCCGCGAAAAGGGCGTGGCGGTGGTGCCCGTGTCGGCGTTCTACCACGATGGATTTGATGAGGGGCTGGTGCGGTTTTGCTTCGCCAAGGAAAGCGCCACCCTGCGAGCCGCGGCGGCGCGGCTGCGGGGGTAAAGCGGCATATTGTTAAATAAAAAAGAACGTCATGCTGCGCTTGTCGAAGCATCTCTGCTGCGCAACGTAATCATTTACTATTGCACGCGAGATGCTTCGACAAGCGCAGCATGACGTTCTTTAGGCTTGCATCTAGCCACCACAATCTCCTATGTCCGACCTCACCGTTTCCTTCGTCCAGACCGCCTTGCACTGGCACGACGCGGCCGCCAACCGCGCCCACTTCGACCAGCTGCTGGCCGGTCTCGCGCAGCCGACCGATTTGCTGGTGCTACCCGAGATGTTCACCACCGGCTTCAGCATGGACGCCGCCAGCCAGGCCGAACCCATGAGCGGGCCCACCGTGGCCTGGCTGCGCGCCACTGCCGCCCGCCACCATGCCGTGGTTACGGGCAGCGTCATCATTGAAGAAAACGGCCAATACTACAACCGCCTGCTGTGGGTGCGGCCCGACGGTTCGCTGAGCTACTACAACAAGCGCCACCTCTTCACACTGGCCGGCGAGCAGCACACCTACACGCCCGGCACGGCGCGGCTGGTGGAGGAATGGCGTGGCTGGCGCATCTGCCCGCTGGTGTGCTACGACCTGCGCTTCCCCGTCTGGAGCCGCAACCAGCCCGTCGAGCCCTACGACCTGGTGCTGTACGTGGCCAACTGGCCCGCCGTGCGCCGCACCGCCTGGATGACGCTGCTGCG
>NZ_BAAGZM010001006.1:0-1032 GCF_054778495.1 Hymenobacter agri | reverse complement strand
CGGCGTGGCCCTCACCGCCGTGCAGCTGTGCGTGGCCCGCGGGGCCGAGGTGTGGGTTACCTCCGGCTCCGACGACAAAATTGCCCGCGCCCGGGAGCATGGCGCGAAAGGTGGCATCAGCTACAACGAGGTTAACTGGGTGCGAACCCTGACCCAGTTTGCCGGCGGGCTGTTCGATGTCATCATCGACAGTGCGGGTGGCGCCGCTTTTGGCCCGCTGCTCGACGCCGCCGCGCCAGGCGGTCGCATCGTGTTTTTCGGTGGCACGCTGGGCAACATCCCCGATGTGCCACCCGCTAAAGTCTTCTGGAAGCAACTCGATATCCTGGGGTCGACGATGGGTACGCCGCAGGATTTTGAAGACCTGCTGGCGCTGGTGACGGAAAAGCGCCTCGTGCCCGTGGTGGATGAAGTATTCCCGCTGGCCGAAACCGAAGCCGCCCTGCGCCGCCTCGAAGCCGGCGCGCAGTTCGGCAAAGTCGTGCTGAAAATTGCCGAATAAGCCCGTGCGTATTCGCAGCGGATTTGATGACAAAAAGGGGCTTGGAAACGTATGTTTCTCAAGCCCCTTTTTGCTGCATTATTATTCCTAAAAACCACATTTTCAGGAATGAAAACGTGGTTTTTAGGGTTGAATAGACATGCGGGTAATCGCCTAACAAACCGCCTGTTCAGCTCATGAAATCTGCTGCCCAATACCTCAAAAATTCCGTCTTCGAAGCCCGCCGTCCGCGCCGCGAGCTGCAACCCGTCGTCGCCTACGCCGACGCCCTGCAAGCCATCGAGCAAGCAGTGGCCGACGCCGAGAAATACCGCTACCTGCTGATGCGCGCCCTGCGCCACAGCGCGCCCAAAGCCACCGCGCCGGCCGCTTCTTTCTTCGCCGAAGAAGCGACCGTACTGCCGATGTACCCCGGCCAGTCGCGCCAGGCGGCGTAATTTGTCTGAACTAAGTAGGGGCGGGGCTTGCCCCCGCCCGCCGTTGAACAATCCGCGTAGGTTTCGTTCAACGACGGGCGGGGGCAAGCCCCG
>NZ_BAAGZM010001005.1:0-1032 GCF_054778495.1 Hymenobacter agri | reverse complement strand
TGCGGCAGGCGCGCTGGCGCCTTCGGCCGCGGCTACGGTGAAGTCGTGCTTGCTCTGGGGCGGCAGGTAGCCAGCCAGCAGTGGCAGCGGTGCGCCAAATAGGCCGGGCACCAGGTACACGGTGAAGGCGAAGGCCAGCACGGCCATCAGCAGGCGGCCCACGCTGAGGTGGTCGAGGGGCGAGTCGTGCGAGAGGCGGAACTTGCCCAGCAGGTAGAAGCCCAGCAGGGCCGAGAGCACAATCCAGAGCACGATGTACACATCGCGGTTGAGCAGGTGCCAGTGATAGGCCAGGTCGGCGGTGCTCAGAAATTTCAGGGCCAGCATCAGCTCGATGAAGCCGAGCACGACTTTCACGGTATTCAGCCAGCCGCCCGAGCGGGGCAGGCTTTTCAGCCACGAGGGGAAGATGGCAAACAGCGTAAACGGCAGCGCAAACGCCAGCGAGAAGCCCAGCATGCCCACAATGGGCTGAATACGCTCGCCCCGCGCGGCCATGCTCAGGATGCTGCCCACGATGGGCGCAGTGCACGAAAACGACACCACCACCAGCGTGAGGGCCATGAAGAAGATGCCGGCCCAGCCACCCTTGTCGGCCTGCGCATCCACGGAATTCACAATCTGGTGCGGCAGCGTGATTTCAAACAAGCCCAGAAACGAGAGGCCGAACACCACGAAGACGACGAAGAAAATCAGGTTGGGCAGCCAGTGCGTGGCAATGAGATTAGGGCCATCCTCACCCAGCAATACCGATACGAGCACGCCCATCAACACATAAATACCGATGATGCTGGCCCCATACACGAGGGCCTTGAAGATGCCGCGCTGGCGGCTGTCGTTGCCGCTGGTGAACAGCGAAACCGTCATGGGCACCATCGGGAACACGCAGGGCGTGATGAGCGCGGCCAACCCAAACGTGAAAGCCAGCAACGCAAAGGCCCACAGGCCACCAGCTTTGTTCACGGGGTCGGGGGCGAGGGCTACACTGGCCGCGGCGGGTGCAGGCGCAGCTTCGGCGGCAGGCGCGGCGGC
>NZ_BAAGZM010001004.1:0-1033 GCF_054778495.1 Hymenobacter agri | reverse complement strand
CGCCTGCTGATGGCGGCCGTGCGGCGCTTCTTCCCGGCCGGCTGGGGCTACGTGTGGCGGCAGGGCCTGGCGAATCTGTATCGGCCCCAAAACCAGACGCTCACGCTCGTTACGTCCATCGGTCTCGGCACCTTCCTGCTGGCCACGCTTTTCCTCACCCAGGCGCTGCTGCTCAGCCGCGTGCAGCTCGCCGACCGGGGCCGCCAGCCCAACCTCGTGCTGTTCGACATTCAGCCCGCCCAGCGCCCCGGCGTGGAGGCGCTGTTGAAATCGCAAAACCTGCCCCTGATGCAGCGCGTGCCCATCGTAACCATGCGCTTGGCGGCCATCAACGGCACGTCGGTATCCGAAATCAAGAAGGACACTGCCCGCGGCATCCCCGCCTGGGCTCTCACCCGCGAGTACCGAGTAACCTACCGCGACACCCTGAGCCGGGCCGAAAAGCTCTCGGCCGGCACCGCCCCGCGCCTGGGCCCCGACGGCGTTTCGCGCATTTCGGTGGAGGACAGCTACCTGGGCCGCGTCAAGCTCAAGCTCGGCGACACGCTCGATTTCAACGTGCAGGGCGCGCCGCTGCGCACCATCGTGGGCGGCACCCGCACCGTCGAGCTGGGCCAGGTGCAGCCAAGCTTCCTCGTGCTTTTCCCGAAAGGCGTGCTGGAGCAGGCCCCGCAATTCTGGGTGGAGGTAACGCGCACACCCACCCCGGCGGCGCTGGCCGGCGTGCAGCAGGCCCTGCTGCGCCAGTTCCCCAACGTGTCGGCCATCGACCTGGGCCTGATATTGAATACCCTCGACGACATCATCGGCAAGGTGTCATTCGTCATCCGCTTCATGGCCGGCTTCAGTATTCTCACCGGCTTGCTGGTGCTCAGCAGTTCCGTCGTCATCAGCCGCTACCAGCGGGTGCGCGAAAGCGTGCTGCTGCGCACGCTGGGAGCCAGCCGCCGCCAGATTCTGCGCATCACGCTGGTCGAATACGGCCTGCTGGGGCTGCTGGTGGCGCTGGCCGGCATCGGGCTGGCCGTGCTGG
>NZ_BAAGZM010001003.1:0-1039 GCF_054778495.1 Hymenobacter agri | reverse complement strand
CGGGCGGGGTGGGCGGCGTAGTGGAGCCGGCCGGCGTAACCTGGGCCAGGGCGGAGCCGCTCAGCAGCAGCGAGCCGCCCAGCAGAATGGAAGCGTATTTCTGTATCAAAAGCGGGATTGGCCCGAATAAAGCCAACCCGAAAGTAGCGGCCCCGGCGTGTTGGTTTCGTGAAGTTTACTTCATCATCACCGTTGAGTCTGGCGTTTCGGCCACGCCGCAGCTGCCCGTCCGGCTCAGGTATTGCTTGCCCCAGCCCACCCATTCGCCAAACAGCGGCTGCACGCGCTGCCCCTGCTCGGTGAGGCTGTAGTCGACGCGCGGCGGCACGGTCTGGTGCACGGTACGGGCCACAATGCCGTCGAGCTCCAGCTCGCGCAGTTCCTGAATTAGCATCTTCTCGGTGATTTCGGGCATCAGCCGGCGCAGCTCGCCGTAGCGGCGCGGCTCGTCGAGCAGGTACGAGAGAATCAGCAGCTTCCACTTGCCGCCCAGCACGTTGAGGGTGGTGCGCACGGGGCAGGTCAGGTTGCGCTCGGCATCGGCCGCCGACCAGTAGGCTTCGGCCGTTTGCTGCTTGGTGAGTTTCGACATAAAATTATTCGGCTGGTTATTAACGATTTTTACCTTTCAGTAAGTACCCTACTTTTTAGTAGGTACTTGCGAAAAGCAAAGTTAGGCCAGCACCTTTGTATCATCGCCGGGCAACGCTGCGCCGGCCCTACCTTTTGCATTGTATGTCTAAGAAAATCACCGTCCTCGGCGCTACCGGCAACATCGGCACCGCCCTCGTGCACACCCTCCTCGGCCAGGGCCACCACGTAACGGCCGTGGCCCGTCCCAGCGCCCGCCTTGATGCGCTGGCCCAAGCCGGCGCCACCATCAAAGCCGGCGACGCCCACGACGTGGCCCTGCTCACCGACGCCCTGCGCGGTGCCGACGCCGCTTTCCTGATGATTCCGCCGAACGTGACCTCGCCCGACGTGTTGGGCTTCATGAACCAGATTGGCGAAGCCACCGCCCAGGCCGTGCGCGCCGCCG
>NZ_BAAGZM010001002.1:0-1042 GCF_054778495.1 Hymenobacter agri | reverse complement strand
CCGCCGAGGTGCTGGCCCGCATGAGCCACTGCGCTACGTTTGGCGAGCTGTGGGATTGGGCGCTGGCGCATAGCCCCGCCCTGGCGGTGCATTCCGTGCCCTTGTCCGACGCGCTGCGGGTGCTGCCGGGGCTCATTCGCCTCAACGCGGCCATTCAGTGGCGAGCCAACGCGGCGGCTTAGCTTTTCGCCAGCAAGTCGAGCCGGTAGGTTTCGTGGCGCTGGCCGCCGAGATGGCGGAGCGAGCCGGCCTGGCCCGCTTTGTCAAGAAAGAATTGGTGCACGTCATCGCCCGTGAGCGGGTAGTCGTGCACGGGCGGCGTCCAGTGCACCAGCAGGAGTTGGCCATCGGGTTTCAGGCTGGCAATGAGTTGGTCGGCTGCCCAAGCTAGGTCGGCGGGCGACCAATAGTAGCCGACTTCAGATAGCAGAATCAAATCGAACTGCTGCGACGGAAATTCTTCGGGCACGCGCATCCGCTTGATGTCGACCTGCGGCAGCGTCGCGCAACGCGCTCGCGCCTGGGCTAGCGCGGCCTCACTCACATCTACGGCCAGCAGGTGGCCGCAACGCGGGGCCAGCTGCTCGGTGAGCACCCCCAGCGAGCAGCCGATTTCAAATACCTGGGCGTAATGCGGCCGGGGCAGTGCTGCCAGTGTAGCGGTATACTTGGCGCGCTCGTAGGGGCTGGTTTCGAAGTTCCACGGGTCGCGGTTAGCCTGGTACACGTGGTCGAAATATTCCGGCGGTAGGGTGTTGGGCTGGTTCTCGTTCATGGCTGAATATCAGGCTAAATAGCCTCGAAATACACTTCGTAAGGCGTGGCAAAATGGTCCAGCATCCCGGCCGAAAGCAGGAAGCCGCCCGGGTCGTCGCTGAACACGCCGGGGGCCACCTGCGAGCGATGCACGGCAATGGCGCGCTGCTTACGGGCCGCCACGGCCTCGATATCGAGCCGGAACCCCTGCACCCCATCGGCCGGCGTGGGTAAATCCTCCGGCGCGGCGCGCTCCCAGGCCCACACCACGTATTCGAGGCGGCGC
>NZ_BAAGZM010001001.1:0-1042 GCF_054778495.1 Hymenobacter agri | reverse complement strand
CGACTGGCAAGCCCTGCTGGCCCTTGCCGAAGCGCTTCGGCAGCTCAATCAGCTGCTGCCGGCCCGCGAAGCGGCCCAGGCGGCCATCGTGCTGGCACCTGCCGCTGCCGAAGCCCATTACGCCCTGGCTCAGGTAAATGGCCAGCTGGGGCACTTCGCCGAAACCGTGGCGGCCACCGAAGAAGCCATTCGCCTCGACCCGCACCAGCCCCGGTATTACGGCTACCGGGCGCAGCTTTGCTATGCCCAAGGCCATTGTACCGACGCCATTCGCTACGCCGAAACCGGCCTGCGCCTCGACGCCGAACAGCCGCATTGCCTGCTTTGGCGCGCCTTGGCGCAGGAAGCTACTCAGCAACCCAACGCCGCCGACCAGGATTTTGCGCAGCTGCTGCGCGTGGCCCCCGGCAGCGCTGTGGTGCACGCGCGCTTGGGCCAGTTGCTACTGCTGCGGAACAATTTCGCCGCCGCAGCGCCCCATTTGGCCGAAGCCCTGCGCCAAGACCCCAGCCAGGCATTCCAGCTAATGCCCCTGCTGCGCCACGCCCGGCAGCAGGCTACTTTGCCCGGCTGGCTGCACCGCGCCGTGCAACGCGAGCTACAGGCGCGGGCGGCGGACATTGCACCCGGCTTTGGCAGCCTGCTGGTGCGGGTAGCACTGGTGGCACACGCGGTGTGGCGTGGGTGGTTTCCGCGGCCCGACGCCCTTTTTCCCATGCTCGACCCGCCGCCGCTACGACGCCCTTGGGCGACTACCCCACTGGCCTGGCTGGGGCTGACGGGCCTAGTGAGTGCGCTCATCTACGTCAATGCCACGCAGCACCTGCGAGTGGGCCCCGCCATTTGCGTACTGGCCATTTTAGCGCTGCGCTACATGCATCAGCGCCAGCAAATTCCCACCAATACCGCTTTCGCTTAGCTTCCAATGGCTGATTCTGCCGACTACCTTCCCCGCGTACAGCTGCTGCTGAGCCAGCAGCGCCACGCCTTGGCCGCCCAGGAGCTGCGCCGCCAGCTGGCGCACGACCCGCACGACCCGGTG
>NZ_BAAGZM010001000.1:0-1044 GCF_054778495.1 Hymenobacter agri | reverse complement strand
TGCTCACGCGCGGGGCCGGGCAGTCGGCGGTGGGCACGGTGTGGGCCAGCGGGGTGGGCACGGCCCTGCTCTGCAATGGCATGAACAACCTGCCCGCCGGCCTCATCGCCGGCAACGTGATGCAAACCGCCCAGGTGCCGGAAGCGGTGAAAAGCGCCGTGCTCATCGGCATCGACCTCGGCCCCAACCTGTCGGTCACGGGCTCACTGGCTACCATTCTGTGGCTGGTGGCCCTGCGCCGCGAAAACATTACGGTCAGCGCCTGGCAGTTTCTCAAGCTGGGCGCGGTGGTAATGACCGTGCCGCTGCTGCTGTCGCTGGCTTCGCTATTTGTGTAGCAGCCATATCAGGCGGCGGCGAAGCTGCCCGGGATGAGGAGAGCGAAGGGGGTCGCATTTTTGCACTTGTATTCATGCAAATCGGTTGCAACGCTGCCGGGATAGCAAACTGCTGGGGTCTCCTGCAGTGTCGTCCGTGCGCAGTATGTTCCGTTTTCTATCATCATCCTGCATGCCCCGCCCCTTTTCTGCCCCCGTCCGCCGCGAAACCCTGGCCTACCAGAACCAGACCCTACACTACACGCTCGTATTCCGCTCGCGGCGCACGCTGGGCTTCGCCGTGCGGCCCGATGGCAGCGTGCACATCAGCGCGCCCGCCGGCACTTCGCCCGAGTGGGTGGCCCAGCAGGTGCTCCGCAAAGCCGACTGGATTCTGAAGCACCAGCAAACGTTCGCCAATCGGCCGGCGCCCGCTCCCACGCGCCGCTTCGAGCCCGGTAGCCTGCATTATTATCTGGGCCAACCCTATGGGTTACGCTTCGCGGAAGCCCCCAAGCCAGCGGTGGCATTGGTGGCCGATGAACTGGTTGTTTCCACACCCCAGCCCCTGAGCGCTGCTCAGGCCGAAACAATGCTCCTCACCTGGTATGCGCAGCAGGCGGGCCCGCTTTTCGCGGCGTCGCTGGTGCGCGTCTGGCCTCGCTTCGCCGAGTTCAACCTGACGCGGCCCACGCTCTCGGTGCGCCACATGCGCACGCGCTGGGGC
>NZ_BAAGZM010000999.1:0-1044 GCF_054778495.1 Hymenobacter agri | reverse complement strand
ATTGCTTACCGCACGGCCCCCACGGCGGCCGCCCTGCAGTGGCTAGCTCCGGCCCAGACGGCCGGCAAGCAGCCCTTCCTTTTCACGCAGTCGCAGGCCATTCTGGCGCGCACCTGGCTGCCGTGCCAGGACTCGCCCGGCATCCGCTTTACTTATGAGGCCACGATACGCGTGCCCGCCCACCTGCTGGCCCTGATGAGCGCCGAGAACCCGCAGCAGCTCAGCCCGACCGGCGAGTACCGCTTCCGCATGGCCCAGCCCATTCCGGCCTACCTGATGGCGCTGGCCGTGGGTGACCTTGCCTTTGCCCCGCTCAGCGGGCGCACCGGCATCTACGCCGAGCCGGCCACGCTGCCGGTGGCTACCCACGAGTTTGCCGACCTGGAGAAAATGGTGGCGGCGGCCGAGGAGTTGTACGGCCCCTACCGCTGGGAGCGTTATGATTTGCTGGTACTGCCGCCCTCCTTCCCCTTTGGCGGAATGGAAAACCCCAGATTAACATTTGTAACACCAACTATTCTAGCCGGCGACCGCAGCCTGACTAGCCTGGTGGCCCATGAGCTCGCGCATTCCTGGTCGGGCAACTTGGTTACAAATGCAACGTGGGATGATTTCTGGCTGAACGAGGGTTTCACGGTGTATTTCGAGCGCCGCATCATGGAACATTTGTATGGTCGCGAATACGCCGACATGCTGCAGGTGCTAGGCGAAGCCGACCTGCACCATACCATCGCGGACATTGGTCCCGCCAGCCCCGACACCCATCTGCACCTGAACCTGACCGGCCGTGACCCCGACGAAGGCATGACCGAAATTGCCTACGAGAAAGGCTGCGCCCTGCTGCTTACGCTGGAAGGGCTGGTGGGCCGGCCGCGGCTCGATGCCTTTATTAAGGAGTACTTCGCCCGGTTCAGCTTTCAGAGCATGGACACCGCCACCTTCCTGCACTACCTCCGCGCCGAGCTGCTCGATGCCGAGCCCGGCCTCGAAGCGCGCCTGAACCTGGCGGCTTGGGTGCACGGCCCCGGCCTGCCGGCCAATGCG
>NZ_BAAGZM010000998.1:0-1045 GCF_054778495.1 Hymenobacter agri | reverse complement strand
GGCCGGTCTGCAGGCGGTCGAAGCGGGCGAGGTAGGTGCGGTAGTCGGCCGGCGCGCCCAGGCGGTGCAGCAGCGTGAGCAGGCGAATGAGGTCGTCGGGCGAGTTGTAATAGTTGGTGTAGTGGCCGGGGTACTGGCGGCGCAGGGCGGCCGCGGTGGCCGCTTCGCTCAATTGGGCATCCAGCTCGCGCAGCAAAAAAGCCTGCACCGGGGCACGGTCCAGCTTCAGCTTGTAACCAGCTTTTTCGGCTTCGAGCAGGGCTTCCAGCACATGCGAAGTGGCCCAGGCGCTCACCTCCGAATCGGGCCAGGTGCCCCAGAGGCCCTTGGGCTTGTGCCGGCCGGCCAGCAGCTTGCGAATGAGGTAGTTCACGGCCCGGTCGCCCTTGAAGGGCTGGCTCTGCACGGCGCGAATGCGCTTCTCCAGCAGCAGCGCCTTCAGCTTGGAGGCAGCCTGCTCGTTGCAGAGGTAGGCGTAGTGCTGCAAATGCTCAATTTCGGAGAGCAGTAGCGGCAGCGCGTCGCTCTCCAGGCGCACGGTGGCCTCGCCCAGCGTGGGGTCGATGCGGAACTGCACGGTGGTATCGGCGGCCGCAAGGGTGGCGAAGGTGCCCACGGTTTCGCGGGTGCCGGCGGGCAGCACGGCCAGGGTGCGTTGCTCGCCGTCCTGGTAGCCGCTGGGCTGGGTGAGGGCGAAGCTCACCGTTACCGAATCGGGTACGGTGGGCGCGGGCGCGGTGAAGGTGAGCGTATCAACGGCCGAGGGGCTGACGAGGCGGGCCTGACTGCCCAGCACTTTATCGCCATTGCGGAAGGTGGTCGTGACGCGGGCCGTGTCGAAGCCGTAGTTCAGGCTTTTGCCCAGCAGCTGGGTGCGGTCGCCGGCCACCAGGAAACGGGGTGTGGCCAGCTCGGCCCGCAGCTGCTTGAACGATTTCAGGCGGCCGGTGGCCTGGCCCAGGCGGCCGTGGTTGTCGGAAGCCAGCACGAAGCTGTCCCAGCTGGTCACGTCGTCGGGCAGCACCACGTCGGTGCGGGCCAGCCC
>NZ_BAAGZM010000997.1:0-1045 GCF_054778495.1 Hymenobacter agri | reverse complement strand
CGGCTGGGGCCGCGCATCATGCAGCGGCTGGTGGCCGAGGCCTCCGGCGAGCAGAGCTTCCTGGAAAACGCGGCGCTGGCGGTGCAGGGCCGGCTGGGCTATCGCGCCAACCGCGCCGAAGACTACCTGCTGGGCTCGGTGCAGCGCATTCAGTCCGACACAGTGCTGGCGCAGGCGGGGGCCAGCTACCGGCTGAACCCTTACACCACGCTGCGCTCCGACAACAGCGTACTGCTGCCTACGCGGGCCTTCCTGTACCGGCGGCTGAGCGAGGGGGCCGATACGCTGCAGAATGTGGGCTACCGGCAGCGTGAACTCGATACCCGGCAGGAGCTGCGCTTTGCCCGGCCCCGGCTGCAAACCACCCTCAGCTTTGCCTACCGCGAGCGCCGGCGTGGCTACTACCTCGACAACTCGCGCAACCTGAGTGTGGCCCGGCTGGCCGCCGCCCTGGCCCGCGAGCAGGTAAAGGACATTACCGAGCAAACTACGCTGTGGCAGGGTAGCCTGACTTGGCTGCCTACCCCGCGCCACGCGCTGGCCCTGCTGGGCACGGCCCAGCTGCTGCGCGTGGATGCCCCCAGCAAAGACAACCAGCAGGTGCGCGACGAAGCCCAGCACCTGCTGCGCCTGACCTGGACCGGCCGCTGGGCCGGGGCCTTCCGCACCACGCTGGCCGTGGCGGGCGAGTACCGGCAAACGGTGTTCATCCGCGCCGGGCTGAGTGCCGAGAACTACATCGACCACCTGCTGCATTGGGAGCCGGGCTTCACTTGGGCGCCGGGCAAGTGGAGCATCCGTTCGCAGTATCACCTGTGGGTGAGCTACCAAGTACGCGACCAGGTCACCGAGCAGGCTCGCAACCGCGCCAGCCGCGTGCTCGAACAGAGCCAGAGCCTGAGCTACCAGCTACGGCCGCGCCTGCTGCTGCTGGCCGACTACCAGCGCCGCGAAAACCGCGTGGGCCAGCTCGACTGGACGCGCTTCCGCGAGAGCCCACTCGACACCAGCGTGACGCACGACCTGAACGTGGGCGCCCGCCAGA
>NZ_BAAGZM010000996.1:0-1047 GCF_054778495.1 Hymenobacter agri | reverse complement strand
TGGGGCCGAGGTGCAGAGCCGGGAGCCGCTACCGGAAACCATGCTGCCCGCCGGGCGCTACCGCTACCGGGGCGGCCAGCTGCGGCGGGTGGGGAGGTAGCGATTATAGTCCGAACGGAGGCAGCCTATATAACGGGCAGTTGCGGCTGGCTGCTCACGACCTCCGCAGCTCCGCCCGCCAACCGTTTCCGGACCACAAACCTTCCATCCGGACTACAAACCTTCTCTTAGTGGTCGTAGCTCACGACGCGGGTGATTTTCCAGGTGTCGCCCTGCTGCTGCCACACCATCACGAACTTGGAGTTGCCGCAATCCTGGCGGCCGTTTTCCTGATGGCAGAAGCGCTGGGTGGCAATGTGCGTGGCCCCGTAGCCTTTGATGGGGTACACCTCCAGCGTACCCGGCACGAGGGTGCGGCTGATGTCGGGGCTTTGGGCAAACAGGCGGGCGAAGCTGTCGCGGGTCTGGGCGAAGTTGCTCAGGCCGCCTTTGTCGTGGTAGAACTCCAGATTGTCGGCGAAGAAGCCCATGAGCCGGTTCACGTCGTGGGCGTTGAAGGCAGCGAACAGCTCGGCATCGAGGCGGGCCACGGTACGGGTGAGTTCGCTGGGCGCGGCCGGCGGGGGCGGGGCGGCTTGGGCGTGGGCACCGGGGGCCGCCAGGGCCATCAACAATGGGAGGGCGAGGAGAAAACGGCGCATGATGGGGCGGAGGCAACGACGCCAATTGGCGTCTCGTCGTAAGGCAATACGGTTCGACGATTGTTCAACCGTCAGGCGCAAATATGCGTCGCTACACCTGCCCGGTACTGGCTGGCGGCTGCCAGCCCTGCCGCCCGGCCCCATCTTTGCCCCATGCTCTCCGAACCCACCTATCTCACGGCCCGCATGGCCGCCCCTATGATTGAAGCCAACTTCGCCCGGCACCGCGCGGCCAGCGTGGAGGACGAAAAACGCCTGGCCTCGCCGCCGGCCGCGCAGTGGGTGGAGGCCGTGATTGACGTGGCGTTCTGGGCCAGCCTAGGGCGCGAGGAGGGCCACTCGCCGC
>NZ_BAAGZM010000995.1:0-1050 GCF_054778495.1 Hymenobacter agri | reverse complement strand
GCCAGCCCGGCCGGACCCGAGCCCACCACGGCCACCGTGCGGCCCGATTTCAGCACCGGCGCCGTCGGCTGCACGTAGCCCTTGGCGAAGGCAATTTCAATGATATGCTTCTCAATTTCCTCAATGGCCACTGGGCTGCTGTGGATGCTGAGCACGCAGGCTGCCTCGCAGGGCGCGGGACAGATGCGGCCGGTGAATTCCGGGAAGTTGTTGGTGGCGCTCAGAATCTGGTAGGCTTCTTCCCACTTCTCCTCGCGCACGGCATCGTTGAATTCGGGGATGATGTTGCCCAGCGGGCAGCCCGAATGGCAGAACGGGATGCCGCAATCCATGCAGCGGGCCGCTTGTTTGGTGAGCTGGTCTTCGGCGTAGGTGCCCACGAACTCGCGGTTGTGGGCCACGCGCTCCTGCGGTGCGGCTTTCGGCGGCAACTCGCGGGCGTATTCTTTGAAACCGGTGGGGTTAGGCATGTTTTAGAACGTTGTAGAGACACATATTCGCGTCTCAATCGTTGCTGATAATTGGGCGATGTAGAGACACAATATTTTGCGTCTCGTCGTTGCTGATGTTGTTATTGCTGTGCGGTTATGCGCGGTTCCGGTCGTTCAACGACGAGACGCAAAATGTTGCGTCTCTACACCGTTCAGGCGGCGCGGACGAAGAGACGCAAGTATGCGTCTCTACCCCACCTCCGCATACCGCGCTTTCGCCAGCACCTTCTTGTACTCGCTCGGAAACACTTTCACGAACTTGCCGGCTTCCTCCTGCCAGTTGCCGAGCAAGAAGGCCGCCACTTGGCTGCCGGTCAGCGCCACGTGTTGCCGCAGCAGCTCCTGAATCTGGTCTTCGTCGTCGGCGTCAAGCGGGTCGAGCTCCACCATTTCGGGGTTGCAGTTCTGGGCGAAGGTGCCGTGGTGGTCGTACACCCAGGCGATGCCGCCGCTCATGCCGGCGGCGAAGTTGCGGCCCGTCTGGCCCAGGATGAGGGCGCGGCCGCCGGTCATGTACTCGCAGCCGTGGTCGCCCACGCCTTCCACCACGGCCGTGGCG
>NZ_BAAGZM010000994.1:0-1051 GCF_054778495.1 Hymenobacter agri | reverse complement strand
CGCACCGCCGCGCCCTCGGCCGCCCCGGCCGTAATAGCCGCCCGCCCCACCACGCCAGCTTACGACAGCGAAGATGTGGCCGACCTGCCCATGGACGATACCGACGCTTCCAACCGCGAAATGGTGGCCACTAGCCAGCGCAGCGGCGACGCCGTGCGCCTCGTGGGCCAGCTCACGTTCCGCAACGACCCCAGCCAGCGCTACTACCTCACCAATGCCCTGAAGGTGGTGCACGTAGACGAGGACGACAACGCCGAAGTGGTGGGCCGCCTCACGCGCACCGACAGCCAGGCCTTCCCCTTCGTGCTCACCGATGCTCAGCAGCGCCGCCTGTTCATCACCGGCCGCGGCGACGTGTACGACAAAGCTGGCCAGCGCGTAGCCAAGCTGCACGATACCATGTAACGAGGTAATAGCAAACAGTAAAAAGCCGGCCCGCACGTCAGTAGGCCGGCTTTTTTGTGCGTTAGCAGGCTTGGTTCTGGTTGGCCGTCGTTCCTTCGTGGTCGGTTTTCGCGTCTCACTAGTCCAATGCTCATGTCCCAATTGCCTTTTCTACTCGTCGATGCCTTCACCACCGAAGCCCTGCGCGGCAACCCCTGCGCCGTGGTGCTCGATGCCGACGACCTCGACCCCGCGCTGCGCCAGCGCCTGGCCCGCGAGTTCAACCAATCGGAAACGGCATTTGTGAACCGCGCCGCGCCGGGCAGCACTGAGTTCACGGTGCGCTTTTTCACCCCGGCCGAGGAAATACCGCTGGCCGGCCACCCCACCATTGCTACCGTAACTGCCCTGTTGCACGCGGGCCGGGTGGCGCTGCCCGCCACCGGCGAGGCACTCACGCTTACACTAAACTTACTACACGGCCCCATTCGGGTGGATGTGCTGCCGGGCGCGACTGGCGGCCCGGTGCTAGTGTGGATGACGCAGCGGCAACCCGTTTTCGGGGCCACGCACGCGCCGGAGGCCGTGCTGCCGCTTTTCGGCCTGACGCCTGACGACCTGTTGCCCGGCGCCACCATCCAGACAGTGAGCACGGGCACTCCGCAGC
>NZ_BAAGZM010000993.1:0-1051 GCF_054778495.1 Hymenobacter agri | reverse complement strand
CTCCAGCCCGCCGAGGTTTTCGCCCGGCTGGCCGCCTCGCAGATGCAGGCGCTGGCCCCGCACGCCACCCGCTACCACCACTGCACCGACGAAGCCGACGCTCACGCCTGCCTGGCCGGTTTGCCGCGGTAATTGCTCGGTCGTAGTAGAGACGCAATATTTTGCGTCTCATCGTTCGCGCCGCTCGGGGTCGTCAGGGTTACATTCGGGCGTTTTCATCCACGCCGTTCGTTGGGTTTCGTTCGGGCGCTGTCGTTCAACGACGAGATGCAAAATGGTGCGTCTCTACATCATTTCGGTCAGCAGCGCCAGCCCGGCCGGCCATTTGCCGTAGCCGCTGGCCGCGTTGATGTGGCCGGCCTCGCCGATATCGACCAGTTCGCTGCCCCAAGCCTCGGCAAACTGCCGGGCGCGGGCGGGCGTCACCCACTCATCGTTCTGGCTGAACACGACTTTGCTGGGAAACGGCAGCCGGGCCAGCGGCATGGGCGCGAAGCCGGTGGTGGGGAAAGCGGCATAGTGCGCGGTTTCCACGTCGCTGGGCGCCACCAGCAGCGCGCCTTTGATGCGGTGGCCGTATTGCCCGGCCCAGTGCGCGATGGTAGTGCAGCCCAAGCTGTGGCCTACTAATATCACCTGGCTTAGGTCGTAGCCGTCGAGGGCGTCTTCGAGGCGGGCCACCCATTCGGCGCGGTCGGGCACGTCCCACTCGCGCTGCTCGATGCGGATAAAATCCGGCTGCGTGCGTTCAAAATACGTTTGCCAATGCTCGGGTCCCGAGCTGCCCAGGCCGGGCACTATAAATACCTGCGTCGTTTCCTGCATGCCCAAAAGTAGCTTTTCTATCTTTTCTCCATGAAAATTCTTTCCGCTGCCCAAACCCGCCAGCTCGACCAGGCCACTATCCAGCAGCAGCGGCTGCTATCGCCGGAGCTGATGGAGCGCGCCGCCACGGCCTTCGTGAAGTGGTTTGCGAGTCGGTTCGCGCCCGCGCAGGCCGGCGAAATCCTGCTGCTGTGCGGGCCCGGCAACAACGGCGGCGACGGCCTCG
>NZ_BAAGZM010000992.1:0-1053 GCF_054778495.1 Hymenobacter agri | reverse complement strand
GGCTTCGATGCCGCCAAAGCCCGCCAGCGCGGCCAGGCCACCTTGGAAACCCTCGCCGCCACGCCCCCGCCCGGCGACGCCTTCGCCGAGGTTGAAATCATTCCTTATGAAGACTTGTGGGAATTGGTGCTGCGGGAACTGGGGCCGGTGAAAAAGTGAACGAAAAAAGAACGTCATGCTTCGACAAGCTCAGCATGACGTTCTTTTTTCGTTCACGAATCCCCCCTAAAACAGCACCGCCACCTGCATGCGGCCGGTGTGCACGGTGTTGAGGTTGCTGGCTTTGCGGCCGTCGTAGGCCAGCGTGATGTTGAGGCCGTTGCTGAGGCGCTGCTCCACGTTCAGGTTCCAAGTGAAGTTGCTGCCGGGGCGTAGGGCGTTGAGGATTTCGATGGCCACGACGGAGTTGAGGGCGGCCGGGTCGGCGGCGAACTGTACGCGGGTGTAGTGCGTGGCGACCGACACGGTGCGCTTGCTCACCTGGCTCAGGCGGGCTTCGAGGCCCAAGTCGTCGAAGATGCCGGGGTTGGTTTCGGCGGGCGTGGGCACGGGCCGCGTGGGCAGGGTGCCGAGCGTATTTTGCTTGCGGGTGTGGGCGTAGGTGCCGGTGAGGCGCAGCGCGGGCGTAGGCTGGTAGCTGATTTCGGGCTGCACGGTGTAAATCAGCAGGCGGTAGTTGCGGGCGGCGAGGTAGTCGCTGCTGGCTTCGCGCACGTCGCGCGCGGCCGTGAGGCGGCCCGTGAAGGTGGTGGCCAGCGTGCGGCGTAGCAGCAGGCTTTGGGTGCTGAGGTTGCGCAAATCGAAACCCTGCACCAGTTGGGTTTTCTGCTGCGTTTGCTGGAACGTCAGCTCGGCCCCAAAAATGGGGTTCGAGCGGTTGAAATAAAGTGTATTGCGAAACAACTGGTTGAAGGCCAGCAGCTGCGCGTCTTCCTTGTCGAAGCTAAACGGGCTGAGGCGCTTGAACACCGACGGGTCGGTGGTGCGGCGGTCGACGGTGATGCTGGTGAGTGTGGCGAAGCGCGAGGCCACCGCGCGCCAGCCGCCGGCCTC
>NZ_BAAGZM010000991.1:0-1056 GCF_054778495.1 Hymenobacter agri | reverse complement strand
GAGCACGGCGGCATCATCGGTCTGGCACTGGGCCTGCGCCCCGGCCGGAGCCGCGCTGCCCGTGCCCAGGCCTACGGCATACCAAGCGTCGGTCACGGCCGTTACCTCGGCCGAGTTGGCCCCGTACAGGTCGGTAGCGGCCTGAATGGTGAACATGCGCGTGGAGCGGTAGTCGGAATTGGGCGTGAGGTAGAGGCGCTCGGCGCGGTAGGCAATACGGGCCGCCTTGTCGATGCCAATGCCGGTGACGGCGTAGGCCTGCTGCTGCTCGTTAACGCCGGATTTGCCCACGCTCAGAATATAGAACCAGTGGTTGAGCACCCCCGAGTTGGTGTGCACCCCGCCGTTGTCGGCCGTACCAAAGGCCCACAGGCGCCCCCGGTAGTTGGCCGGGCAGGGCGAGAGCATGCTGGTGCTGAGCGGGTTGCTCATCGAGCGCAGGCCGCCCGCCGCGCGCGTGATGTCTTCGCCCACCACCCAGGTTTGCTTGCTGGGGTCGACGGAATACTCCACGGCCGCCCCCCAGATGTCGGAGAAGCCTTCGTTGAGCGCGCCCGACTCGTTCTGGTACACCAGGTTGGCCGTGGCCTGGCACACGCCGTGGCCGGTTTCGTGGCCACACACGTCCAGCGCCGTCAGCGGCGTGAACAGGGTGCTGCCGTCGCCGTAGTTCATGGCCGCGCCGTCCCAGTAGGCGTTGTCGAAGCCCACGCGCAGGTGCACGTAGTTAATGAACTTGCCGCCGCTGCCGTTGATGGAGTTGCGGCCGTGCGTGCTCATCCAGTAGTCGAAGGTGGCCTGCGCGCCGAAATGGGCATCGAGGGCCGCGTTGTCTTTGGCGGTGTTGTTGAATTCGGCGGCCGTCCAGTTGTTGTCGGCGTCGGTGAAATCGACGGCCGCGGCCGTGTTAGTGCCCGTGCGCAGGTTATAGGTTTCGATGCCGGCCGCGCGGGTGTAGTCGCGCAGGCGGTAGCTGCCGTTCAACTGGTCCGTCAGGGCCGTGCGCGTGCCCATGTAGCGGGTGGCAAACGTGCCCGAGGCCGAGGCGGCCACCCC
>NZ_BAAGZM010000990.1:0-1057 GCF_054778495.1 Hymenobacter agri | reverse complement strand
AGCGCGTCGAAGGCCAGCGCCAGGCCGGCGGCGGGCAGGGCGCCAGCCAGTATCATCGCTGGGTTGTTGAGGGCAATGCCGCCGAAGATGAACTCGCCCAGCCCGCCGGCCGCTACGTAGGCCGCCAGCGTCGCCACGCCCACGTTTATCACCGTGGCCGTGCGGATACCGGCCATAAGCACCGGCAGTGCCAGGGGTAGTTCTACTGTTCGGAGCACCTGCCCGTCGGTCAGGCCCAGGCCGCGGGCGGCTTCTACCACCGCCGGCGGCACGCCCCGCACACCCTCGAAGGTGTTGCGGATGATGGGCAGCAGCGAATACAGGAACAGCGCAAAAATGGCCGGTTTCGGCCCAATGCCCATTAGCGGAATCAGGAAGCCGAGCAGGGCGATGCTGGGCACCGTTTGCAGCACGTCGGCCAGGCCCAGCAGCTGCTTGCCCTTGTCCATGAGCACGGCCACCCGCTCGCCGTCGCGGATGAACTCGAGCAGCTGCGTGGCAATGAGGGCCAGGGCTTCGGGGTAGTTCAGGAGCAGGCCGCGGGCGTAGCGTTTCTGCGCCACGAAACCGGCCTGGTGGAGGATGAGCTTGTCGAGGTCTTTGGGGGAGAGGTGCATGTGAGAACTGTGTAGAGACGCAATATTTTGCGTCTCGTCGTTGCTGATGTTGTTATGACTGCGCGGTTTTGTGTGGTTCGGCGCGGTTCCGGTCGTTCAACGACGAGACGCAAAATGTTGCGTCTCTACATCGTTCTGTTGGCTCACCATCGCACATTCCCATAAATCATCCAGCCGCCATACCCAATGCAAAGCAGCGACGACAAGGTAACGGCACTAAACTTAAGCGTCCGGCTAATGCGCATGCGCTGCGTGAAAGGCACGCTGCACAGCCCCGCCACGATGAACATACCCAGAATAGAGCCCGCGCCGAACACCGCGAAGTAGGCCACGCTCAGCCAGGGGCTGCGGATTTCGCTCATTACCAGCAGTACCAGCGCGCCGCTGCCGGCTAGGCCGTGCAGCAGGCCCACGGCGTAGGCCGCCCGCGAGGGCGACGC
>NZ_BAAGZM010000989.1:0-1058 GCF_054778495.1 Hymenobacter agri | reverse complement strand
CCCAGGGCCTGCGGGTGAGCCTGCCCGCCCAGCCGCCGGCCGCCGGGCTGGCCTACGCCTTCAAAATCACGGGGTAATTCCGCTTTTCTTTTTTCCGTTTTATGTTTCGATTTCTTTGCCTGCTGCTGTGGCTGGTGGCCCTCAAGCCCGCCGCCGCCGCGCCGCCCAAGCCCAGCGCCTACCTGTTTGCCTACTTCACCGGCAACGACAAGAGCGAGGAGGCCATTCGCTTCGCCCTGAGCCCCGACGGCTACCATTACCGCGCCCTCAACGGCAACCGGCCGGTGCTCAGCTCGGCCGTTATCAGCGAAACGGGCGGCGTGCGCGACCCGCACATTCTGCGCGGAGCCGACGGCAAAACCTTCTATATGGTGGCCACCGACATGGTATCGGCCAAGGGCTGGGACTCGAACCGCGGCATGGTGCTGCTGAAATCCACCGACCTGATTAACTGGACGCACAGCGCCATCAACTTTCAGAAGCGCTACAAAGGCCAGGAAAACCTGAAGCGCGTGTGGGCCCCGCAAACCATCTACGACGCCAAAGCCGGCAAATACCTGGTATACTTCTCGTTGCAGTACGGCTCGGAGCCCGATAAAATCTACTACGCCTACGCCAACAAGGACTTCACCGACCTCGAAGGTGAGCCCAAGCAGCTGTTTTTCAGCCCCACCAACGGCTCGTGCATCGACGGCGACATCGTGGCCAAAGACGGTAAGTTTTACTTGTTCTTCAAAACCGAAGGCCAGGGCAACGGCATCAAAATCGCCGTGTCCGACAAGCTCACCGAAGGCTACGTGCTGCGCGACCACTACGTGCAGCAAACCAAGGACCCGGTGGAGGGCGCCGGCACCTTCAAGCTGAACAATTCGAACGACTACATCCTGATGTATGACCGGTACACGAGCGGCAAGTACCAGTTCACGCGCACCCGCGACCTGCAGCATTTTGCCGTGGTGGATGGCGACGTGAGCATGGATTTCCACCCGCGTCACGGCACGGTGCTGCCCATCACGGCCGCCGAGGAGGCCCGGCTGGCGGCCCGCTGGCTCACGCCG
>NZ_BAAGZM010000988.1:0-1066 GCF_054778495.1 Hymenobacter agri | reverse complement strand
GTCGATGGCGAGGGCGGCTCCGTACTCGGCGTTCACGGTAAGCTGGGCGGCGTGGTTGAGGACAGCGCGGCGGGCCAGCAGCGTGGGCAGGGCGCGGTCGGGCATGTCGAGCAGGAAGCCGATGTCGACGCTGCGCAGGCGCGGCTGCAGGTTGTACTGCGTCATCCAGACTTCCCAGTTGCCGGCTGCCAGCAGCAGTAGCACTGCGTACACGGCCAGCGAATTCAGCCGCACGAGGCTGTAGGCCGAGCGCTGCTGCCAGATTTTGCCCAGCACCGTGCCCAGCCCGAAAAACACCAGCAGCAGGAAGAAACACACGCCAATGCGCTTGTAAGCCACGCCGCTGTTCAGGATGTAGTAGTAGTTGCGCAAACCCACCGACACGGCCAGCACCGCGTTTTGCAGCACCCACACCGTGGCCCCCCAGCGCAGCGCCCGCAGCCCCGGCGCGTAGAAGTTGAGGTTGCGCCGGAAAAACCACAGCACAATGCCCATAGCCAGCAAAATACTGAAAATGAGCACGTAAGTGCCTTCGTGCACAAACTGCGCAAGGTCGAACCCCGGCGCGGGCTCAAACCCGAACCACAGCCAGCGCACGTCGATGGCATTCACCACGAGCAGCAGCACGTTCACCAGCCCGAACACGGCCACGGCAATCAGGTACTCTTTGCGCAAATCGAGCGCCTTAGTGGTTTTGAACCGGAAATCGGGCCGGCGCACGGCAAACGAGGCCACCCGGTCGCGCTGCCGCCGCACAAACTCACCAAAGCGCGACTCCTGGTCGGCAAAGAAATACACCGGCACCACCACCACCACGGCCGCCGTTACGCCAAAGCCCAAGGCCAGGAACAGCAGGTGGCCCAAAGAAATATCAGGCAGTAGGCGCAGCAGCCAGTCGCCCAGCACCTCCAGCACCCGGCTGCTAAGCCGCGCATATACCGGGTTGGCCACCGCAAACAGCACATGGAATGCCGCCAGAATGCCCAGCGGCACCAGTAGCAGCCGGCCGTAGAACCAGCCCCGTTGCGCGCTGGCCCCGGCGTTGGTGGGCGGGCGCACGCCGCGC
>NZ_BAAGZM010000987.1:0-1070 GCF_054778495.1 Hymenobacter agri | reverse complement strand
GGCGCCCAGCAGGCCGGTGGACAGCGCGGGCAGCGTGCCGAGCAGGCCTTCCGGGTCCCAGGTTTTGCTGGTTTTCCAGAGGTGGGGCTCGGTGAGGACGAGGCGGTCGAGCCAGGCCCCGAGGTTGGTGGCGGGCTCTAGGTTGGCCGGGCCGAAGCCGGGCACTGGCACCAGCTGCAGCAGCACCGCGTAGCCAATGAGGAAGGCCGCCACCAGCCACAGCTGCGTACGCCGGCTGGTGGTGAGGAAAATGACGCTGCACCCGAAAAACACCAGTGCAATGCGCTGCAGCACCCCCATGATGCGCACCACTGAAAAGTCGAACTTCGGATAAAGCGACAGCAGCAGCCCCAGCCCAAACAGCACCGCCGCCCGGCGGGCCACCCGGCCCAGCGTGGCCCCAAGCGGCCTGCCGCGACGCTTCACGCCATCGAGCGCGTACACTAGGCTCACGCCCACGATGAACAGGAAAAACGGGAAGATGAGGTCAGTGGGCGTGCAGCCGTTCCATTCGGCGTGCTCCAGCGGCGGGTAGATGTGGCCCCAGTCGCCGGGGTTGTTCACCAGAATCATGGCCATCACGGTGAGGCCGCGAAACACGTCGAGGCTGATGAGGCGGCCGGGCTGCGAGGCTTCGGCCAGCGGCTGCGCGCCGGTAGTGTCGAGGGCGGCTTGGGTGGTGGAGTTCATGGGCGGGTGGGAGAGGTCTGGGCGGTGTAGACAGCAGAAAAACAAAAGAACGTCATGCTGAGCGCAGCCGAAGCATCTCGCGTGCTTTAGTAATCCAATCGCCAGAAAAGATTTACTACCACACGCGAGATGCTTCGACTGCGCTCAGCATGACGTTCTTTTCTGCCGGTCTATCAATCACAAAACTGCCGATTACCCCGGAAACGACACCTTGCCCATGCTCACGGCCGGTACCCGCTGCCGCCCCGCGCCAATGGCCACCGGCGTGCCCGCTACCGCCTCGTTGGCCAGCACGGCAAACAGAATGGCCTCTTTGGCATCGCCGGGCACGCCCAGCTCGTCGGTACGGGTGAAGAGGGTGCCGGGCAGGTGGCGGGCCA
>NZ_BAAGZM010000986.1:0-1070 GCF_054778495.1 Hymenobacter agri | reverse complement strand
CCACGATGGGCACCGCGTTGCCGCGCAACGCCGCCGAGCCCGCGCCGGGGTTCAGCGTGCCGAGGTAGCGCACGTAGTTCGGGCCCATGTTGTAGCGGTAGGCGGCGGCGTACACGGTGAAGGCCGTCTGGTTGCGGGCCGAGGTGTCCACCGGCGCGTCGTAGAACAAGTCGGCCGAGAGCACGCTCACATCGTGGCGGTTGTAGGGAATGTTCCAAGCGTTGGCGGGCAGCGGCGTGGGGGCCACGTCGGGGCGCGAGTACATGCCATTGGCGTAGTACAGGAAGCCCGTGCCGAGGTTGAACACGCGCCGGGCGCCCAGGTAGTTGCCCACCGCGAAAGGCACCAAGTTCAGCTCCTTATCCAGAAACTCCCAGTCGAAATAGCCCTGCCACACCTTGCCCCGGCTGCGGGGGTTGTACTGGGCCACGCCGGTGGTGAGGGTGGCGGGCGTGCTGCTGATGTTGTTGCGGAAGGCGTCGTTCACGGCCAGCCGGTAGTCGAACCGATTCACCCGGCCCCGCACGTAGAGGCCCAGACCGCGCCCGGTCTGGTCGATGGCGTCAATCACCGGCGACTGCGTGCCGGGCACGTCCAGCGCAATCAGCGAAAACGCGGCGAAGCTGGTTTGGCGCGAGATACCGTTGTAGTAGTGCAGGCCGCCGCCCGCGCTCAGGTACTGGTTCACCTTGTATTCCACCAGCGCGTCGTGGATGTAAAATTGGGGCTTTTTGCCGGGGCCGGTGGGCTCGCCGGGCGCGCCGCCCGCAATGGTGCTCTGCCCGTTGATGCCCAGTTGCGTAATCACCAGAAAGCGCGGGTTCAGCTGCGACACCAGCAGCACCCGCGAGCGGCGCAGGCCGAAATCAACCTGGTCGAACTGCGGCTCCTCGGTGGCCGACACGGTGTTGGTGTTGTTCTCGGAGTAGCGCGCCCACAGCTGGTGGGCCGTCATGATGCGCACATACTTCGAGCCGTCGGGCGAGATGTTAATCTTCATGCCGCCGGCGTAGGGGGCCGATTTGGCGGGGGCTGGCTTGGGCGCGGGCAGGGCCACGGGGGCCGGGTCG
>NZ_BAAGZM010000985.1:0-1071 GCF_054778495.1 Hymenobacter agri | reverse complement strand
CGTGACCGCCGCCCAGGTGGCCGCCGGCTTCCGGCGCCTCCGGGCCGACAAGGTGGAGCCGCTGCTGGCTACATTAGCTGCCCTAAGCCTGCTGCGCCAGACGCCGGAAGGCACCTACGCGACCTAAGCAGCTGGTGCCGGCCCATTGCCATCCTTTCCATTCCTTCCTTTTCCCTTGCGCCTATGTACTCCTTTCTACTCCGTAAAGCCAGCGCGGCGCTGCTTACCCTCGCGGCCCTGGGCTGGGCGGCCGGCCCGGCGGCGGCGCAAGTGGCCGCGCCGGTATTTGGCTCTGCCGCTCCCGTTGGTCTTACCCAGGGCGGCGAGAGCTACGCCAGTGCCCTCGCCAACGACGCGCTGGGCAACGCGTACGTGGCGGGGCATTTTGCGGGCACGCTGGCCATTGGCGGCCAAACCTTTACCAGTCGTGCCAACCACTACGACGTGTTTGTGGCCAAATACGATGCGCTGGGCAACCTGCTGTGGGTAACCACCGGCGGCGGCGATTCCGACGACATGGTTGCCAGCCTGGTTCTCGACGCTGGTGGCAACGTGTACATTGCCGGCAGCCACGCCACGCGGGCCTATTTCGGGTCGGTGCTGCTGCCCGACGCCGTGGGGCAGCCCGGCAGCACCTGGTATAGCGATGCCTTTGTGGCCAGGCTCGACGGGGCCGGTACCTGGCAGTGGGCCGTGCAGGCCGGCGGTACCAACAACGACTACGCCAGCGCCCTGGCCATCGACGGAACCGGCACGCTCGTGCTGGCGGGCGGGTTTTATAGCCCCCAGGCCACGTTTGGGGCCACGGCGCTCACCAAGGCAGGCACGGGCTCGTACACGGCCGATATTTTCGTGAGCCGGCTCAGCACGACGGGTACGTGGCTGAGCGCTACCGCTGTTGGCGGCCCGGGCACCGAGCAACTGGGCAAGCTGGCGCTGGATGCGGGCGGCAATGCCTACCTGTGCGGCTCGTTTCAGAGCGCGGCCCTCACCTTTGGCAGCCTGGCCCTGACCAATGCCGACCCCGCCGCGACCACCTCCGACCTGTTTGTGGCCAAGCTGACGCCGGCC
>NZ_BAAGZM010000984.1:0-1075 GCF_054778495.1 Hymenobacter agri | reverse complement strand
CGGCGCACGCGCCCGACGCCATCCGGCGCGAGCTGCGCCGCTACCACAAAACCTACAACCTCGAGCATAACATCAGCCTCGACCACCTGCGCATCGCCGATGCGGGCAATTTGAGTCTGCGCCGCGCCGACCATGCCGCCAACCATGCCTACATTCGCGAGCAACTGGCGGCGCTGCTACGGCAGTACCCGCGGGTGGTGGTGCTGGGCGGTTCGCACGATGGCACGTATTCCACGGTGCGCGGGCTGGTGGATGCGACCGGCGGGCAGCCGGTGGGCGGAATTAACTTCGACGCGCACGCCGATGTGAAAGACAAGCCCGGCCTCATCAGCAGCGGCACGCCCTTTGGCAAGCTGTTGCGCGAGGGCTTCCTGGCTGGCCCGCGCTTCTCCGAAATTGGCCTGCACTCCAACCTCAACACCCGCGAGGATATTGATTTTCTGCACCAGCAGCAGGCCACCATCGTGCCCCTGGCCCATGTGCAGCAAGATGGCATGGAGCGCTACGCCACTCGCGCCCTGAGCCGCGCCACAAACGACGGCCCCGCCTTCGTGAGCTTCGATATCGACGGGTGCGCCGAGGCGTATGCGCCGGCCGTATCGGCCCCCAGCGCCGACGGTTTCACGCCCCGCCAAGCTACGGAAGCAGCTTTCCTGGCCGGAAAAAACGAGGCGGTCCGGCTGTTCGAGGTAGTCGAGCTAAATCCGCTCTTCGACTGCGACAACCAGACCGCCCGCTTAGCTGCTACCATCATTACCGCCTATCTGACGGGCGTGGCAGCTGGAATTAAAAGTTAAAAGTGAAGAGTTAACAAGCCCACCGAATCCAATCGAGCGGGCTTTTCATTTTTAGCTCAATCACCCACACCACCCCGGTACAGGGGTGGCGACTGGTAGCTGCTTGACTTTTTCGCCGCTTTCAGCGCCTTTTTGTAGGCTTTCGATTTCTTGTTTTTCCGCCGGCGACCTCCGCCGAGCAGCCAGGCGGCGCCCACTGCCAGCAGGCTGCCGCCGATGATGGCGGCTTTCAGCGGCAGGGTGTCTTTGGGCGCGGGCGGCAGGTACTCGACGCCGCT
>NZ_BAAGZM010000983.1:0-1078 GCF_054778495.1 Hymenobacter agri | reverse complement strand
GCCGGGCTGGGCGGGCGTGTTCAGGTACAGCACCAGGGCGCGGTAGCTGCCGCCCGCCGACTCGGCCGCGCCGGTGAGCAGTAGGTTCAGGGTAGTAGCAGTATTGCCCACGTACAGCGCCTGCAGGCCGCGGTCAGTTTCCGAGTGCGGGCCGGTGTAAGTGGCGGCCAACTGGTACTGACCTGGCCCGGTGCCAATTTCGGCGGCCGAGGCCTGGCCATCGACGGTGAACTGCGGCGTGGTGGCCGTGGTGGCGGGCATCGCGCTAGGCGTGTAGATTTTTAGGTATTGGGTTTTATGGTTTGACTGGCACACCGTCCGAACGCCTACTACCTAATATCCAACCCCTGAAACCTAATACGCCCGCAGCTCGCTGGCCGCAAACACGCGGGGCAGCTTGCGCTTGCGCTCCACTATTTGGTAGGTGGCGGTGTCGGTGGCTTCATTCCAGAACACGTCGGACACGTGGCCGAAGTGGCGGTACTGGCCGGGTTGGGGCGTCACTTCCTCCACGGCGTCGCCGAAGCTGAAGGTGGGCTTGTGGTAGATTTCCTTGAACAGCTCGGGCCGCACGAGGAACTGCTGCTCGTCGTAGCGCAACGTAATCCATTCGCCTTCTTCGTCTTCGGCAATTTTCTCGAAGAGCTTGCCCACGGGCTCCAGCAGCTCGAAGGCGCGGCGGTTGGCGGGGTGAATGTAGCGGAAGCCGTACTCGGGCGACCAGCCATAAAGGCCAAAAACAACGGGTTTGGGACGGGTTTTCAAACAGCAGAAATTCAGAATCGGAAAACAAAGCAACAACGGCGGGCGGTAAAAAGCTTCCGGCGGAAGCGGATTGATGGGGTGTAGCCAAAATGCGGCGGGGCGCGTATACCCAGGCTCCCCCCGCCCGGCACCGGCCGTATTTTCGGCTGCCCGCGCCGGGGGCTGCTTTTTCTCTGATGTTTACAACTGCTCCTACTCCTACCGCTTCGCCGGCTGGCGAAGCCCCCGACACGGCCCCCGTGGCCGCCGCTAAAAAAACCACTGCCCTGCCCCGCCCCACGCCGCAGCCCGGTATGGGCGCCGTGCCCCACGC
>NZ_BAAGZM010000982.1:0-1078 GCF_054778495.1 Hymenobacter agri | reverse complement strand
TGGTGCGCCAGTCGCTGGCCGGCCTGGCCGCGGCCGTGGAGCCCGGCGGCTACCTGCTCTACACCAACCAGCCCTGGCACCCGCAGCTCGAAATGATTGCCCGCTCGCTGAGCAGCCACCGCCAGGGCAAGGCCTGGGTGATGCGCCGCCGCGTGCAGGCCGAAATGGACGAGCTGGTGGCCGAAGCCGGCTTCGAGAAAATTGACCAGCTGAGCGACCAGTGGGGCATTTTCAGCGTGTCGCTGGCCCGCCGGGTGCCCACGGGGGCAGCAGGTGTTGTGCCGCAGAAAGCTGCCCTGGCAATGGCGGAGTAGTGCGCCGGAAGTCAAATCGGTATCTCGTCATCAGTCGTCATGGCCCTGCTCATTCGCCTTTTCGTTGCCCTCGCCGATACCCGTTTGGCGGTGCTGCTGGCTCGCCCCGCGCCGTTGGCTCCGGCTGCTTCGGCGGGCCGGCCATGGGGGCGGGCGGCCGCCTGGCTGGCCGTGCTGGGGCCGTTTTTCTTCCTCTCCTACGGCTTCGCCAACTGGTGGACCGCCCAGCTGCCGCACGTGGGCTCGGTGGTGTTTGGTTGGGAGCGGCACATCCCGTTCGTGCCTTGGACGATAGTGCCCTACATGTCGCTCGATGCGTTTTACGCGGGTTCGCTGTTTCTGTGCGCCACGCGGGCCGAGCTTGACACCCACGCCCGGCGGCTGCTGGCGGCCAGCCTGATTTCGGTGGCGGGGTTCCTGCTGTTTCCGCTGCAGTTCAGCTTTGCGCGGCCAGCTACCAGCGGTTTCAGTGGCGCGCTGTTCGAGATATTGATGGGGTTCGACAAGCCCTATAATCAAGCTCCGTCGCTGCACATCAGCCTCGTGATTCTGGTGTGGCTGGTGTTTGCGCGCCACCTGCGCGGCGCGGCGCGCTGGGCTGTGCATATCTGGTTCAGCCTGATTGCGATTTCGGTGTTCACCACTTTTCAGCATCATTTTATTGATGGCGTGGCCGGCGCAGCGGTGGCCGTAATGGTGGTGTATCTGCTGCCCGGTGCGCCGCATGCCCGGCCGGCCACTGCCGTGCCAGCCCGCGGTGCCCG
>NZ_BAAGZM010000981.1:0-1080 GCF_054778495.1 Hymenobacter agri | reverse complement strand
GGTGCGCCGGGCCGCATCGCGGCTGGCCTGCCGCTGGGCTTCGATGGCGACAAACCGGGCGCGGCGGGCACTGCCCATGTTCGTCAGAAAACTCCGCACGCCCCCGCCGCAGCTGCCAAACAGCAGCACCGCCAGCAGCGGCAGCAACAGCAGGTAAGGCAGGGACGAGCGTTTCATAGGTGCGAATGTAGAGACGCATATTTGCGTCTTGCCCTTGAACGGTAATCATTGCGGCGGCGGGTTATTCATCGCCTAACGACGAGACGTAAATATGCGTCTCTACGCCATTGCCGCCTGCTTCTCCACGGCCCGATGGGCCTTCATGCCCTGGGCCGTGAAGTGGGCCAGCGCCATGATGGTGAGCATGGGGTTCACGCCGCTGCAGGCCGGGAAGGCCGAGCCGTCGGCCACGAAGAGGTTTTGTACCTCCACGGTTTCGCCGTTGAGCTTGAGCGGGTGGGTGGCCGCGTCGCCACCCATGCGGCAGGTGCTCATCTGGTGGGCGCTGTAGAGGCCGAACTGGTTGGCCTTCCAGCTCAGATGCGGCAGCTGGTCGAGCAGGGCGGGGTTGATGATGTTGCCGTTTTCGACCTTGAGCGTGGGCAGCGTGCCGTGGGGCAGGTAGATGGTGTGTGCCCCCGCGGCGGCGTGAATGTGGGCGGCGGCGCGCACGCCTTCCAGCATATTAGCCCGGTCAAAATCCGACAGCGTGTAGTCAATCAGCGGCGCGCCGTTTTTGTCGATGGTCACGCGGCCGCCCTCGCGGTCGCGGGTGAGCACGATGAACGAGCCGAGGTGGTCGGCGTCGCGCATCATCTCGTGGTGCTGCCGGCCCGAGCGCCAGGGCAGCACCATGCTCAGCAGGCCGGGGTGGGTGGGGGGCGTTTCGAGCTTGGCGCCGAAGTTGGTGCCGTGCAGCTGGGTGTAGGTGTCGTTCACGACGCTCATGCTGGGGCCGTGCCAGGAGTTCATGGCCTGAGGGTAGCGGCCGGCTACAATCACCGTCGGGTGCAGGTGCAGGTGCTGGCCCAGGTGCGGGTGCTTCAGGCCCGAGCGCAGCAGCAGCGCGGGCGTCTGGAT
>NZ_BAAGZM010000980.1:0-1081 GCF_054778495.1 Hymenobacter agri | reverse complement strand
CGGGCGGCGCGTGTTGCGCACCGTCAGGGTGTGGGCCGTGGCATCGAGCGTCACGCGCAGGCGCAACGGGTCGGCCTGGTAGGCGGCGTTGTGCTTGAGCACGTTTTCGAGCAGCAGCTGCAGGGCCAGCGGGGGCACATAGTACGGGGCCACGGCGGCGGGCGGCAGGTCCATTTCCACAACCAGGGCGTCACCGAGGCGGGTTTTCTGCAGGTAGAGGTAGCTTTCGGCAAACTTCAGTTCGTCGGCCAGCGGTACCAGTTCCTGGCTTTCGCTGTCGAGCACGTAGCGGTACACCTGCGAGAGCTGGCGGATGAAGCGCACGGCGCGGGCGGGGTCGTTTTCTTCTACCAGCGAGGTCAGCGCGTTCAGCGAGTTGAACAGGAAGTGCGGGTCGACCTGCCGGCGCAGCGAATCGAGCCGGGCCACGGCGGTTTCCTTCTCAAGGCGCTCGACGCGCACCGTGGCCTCGCGCCAGCCCAGCAGGAAGGAGCGCGAGTGCATGAACAGCGAGAGTATCACCGTCATCACCAGCGGGGCCACCATCTGCCCCAGCACGTTGTGCTGAAAGATGAACAACGGCGACTTGTGCCACAGCAGCAGCGTAATGCCTTCGCCGATGACCACAATGACCGCCAGCGAGGCCGCCAGCGAGGCCCCGATGGTGAGCAGCAGCCGGCGCACGGGCAGCTCCGTCCAGCCCAGGCGGTGGTTCAGCCAGTCGGAGGTGTAGCCGTTGGCCAGCCACAGCCCCACGAAGTACAGCAGCGAAATGGTGAAGCTGATGAGAAAATTGCCCGGGCGCTGCCACGGGTGCGCCTCGTTGGAGAGCGCGAAACAGCCCGTGCCCAGCAGTATCCACCAGCGCCGCGCCCAGATGCTGCGCAGCTGCGAGGGCTCGGTGGTCGTGACCCAGGGCTGGGCCAGCCGGGCGTTGGCAGCAGCAGAGAACGAGTCGTGGGGAGGCGAAAGCACGGCGGCGGGCAGGGAAGTTTGCATCAAAGTAAGCGGCTGGGGTGGAAAGGTGGTGGAACGACGGTGGGGCGAAGCTCGCGCCCGCCCGCCGCCCGCGCCGTTTCAA
>NZ_BAAGZM010000979.1:0-1081 GCF_054778495.1 Hymenobacter agri | reverse complement strand
GGGCAGCCCCTGTCCCTCCCGAAACGCCAGCACCTCGGGCAGCGGATTCGGAAACAGCTGCCGCCGGAACCCCGCCGCTGGCACGCAGGCCCGGCAGTAAGCCACCGCGCCATCGGCCGAAACCAGCGCCTCTTTCTGGTGCTCGCAGCGCCGGGCCGAGGAAGTGCCGGGTAAGTAGTAGTCGATGAGCTGATTGGGGCAGTGCTCGCCGGGCACGAGGCCGGTTTCGGCGCACACCAGCCGGAAGTCGAGCGTGGCCGGCGGCGCGGCCCAGCGGTTGGGCGAGTTGTAGGCCAGGGTGTTGAACAGGTCGAAGAGCAGGGGCGAAGCCACATCGGCCCCGGTCAGGGCCGGGCTGCCCTGCCCGTTGAAATTGCCTACCCACACACCGATGGTATAGTCGGCGTTGTAGCCGATGCTCCAAGCGTCGCGGCGGCCGTAACTGGTGCCGGTTTTCCAGGCGATTTTAGGCAGGTGCCGGCTGTTCTGGTAGCCCATCGGCAGGTCGGGCCGGGTGCGCTGGGCCAGGATGTCGGTGATGAGAAAGGCGGCGGCTTTTGACACCAGCGGGTCGCCCTCCGCGTGGACCTCACCCCCTGCCCCCTCTCTTTTGAAGAGGGGGTCAGGGGGTGAGGTCCACGCGGAGGGCGTCGCCGTGAGCCGCCCCGCCCGCCAGCGGCCGCCATCAGCCAGCGCGGCGTACAGCCCCGTCAGCTCCTCCAGCGTGGCCCCGCAGCCGCCCAGAATTGAGCTCAGCCCCAGCCGCGGCGCCGCTTTCGCCACGCTTTGGAAACCGGCTTCGCGCAGCTTGTCGGTGAATGTGGGCACGCCCACCTCGGCCAGCACGCGCACGGCCGGGATGTTAAGCGAATAGGTGAGGGCGCGCTCCACCGTTACTTCGCCGGCGCAGCTTTTGTCGAAGTTCTCGGGGCGGAAGCCGCTGAAATTGGTGGGCACGTCGGGCAGCTTCAGCTTCGGCGTCACGATGCCGCGGTCCACGGCCAGGGCGTAGAGAAAGGGCTTGAGCGTGCTGCCCGGCGAGCGTACGGCCCGCACGCCGTCGACCTGCCCGGCGCTGGCC
>NZ_BAAGZM010000978.1:0-1083 GCF_054778495.1 Hymenobacter agri | reverse complement strand
CAGGCGCTCGGGCAGCAGCGCCGAGCCCGCCAGCAGCGGGCAAATCAGCTCCTGAATGAGCTGCCGAAAGTCGGTTTCGTTCATGTAATCGGTACCGTGCGCGTAGCGCCGGCGCGGCGGCCCAAGCTGAACGGTGGACTGCCCGGCCGGGTTGTTTGCCAGCGTGACGGCCGGCCTAGTCCTGCTGCGAGGGCAGCTGCTCGGTGGCCGGCACCGCCGATTTGCGGGCCAGCTTGTAGGTCACGGCCAGCACAAGGTTATTTTTGGCCGAGTTGATTTGCGGGATGAACTGGCCCGCTTTGTAGGCTGGCAGGTTGTAGTTGGCCTGGTTCACGAAGCCCAATTGCAGAATGAGGCGCGCCGAGGGCTGGTAGCCCAGGCCGCCATACACGCGGTTGCGCTCGAACACCGGCCCGCTGGGATTGAGAAAAATCTCGTCGTAGGCCGACAAAAACCACGTTCCCGCTCCAATGGCCGGCTTGTTCAGCGGGTAAAACGCATTGAGCCGGTAACGCAGCCGCTGCCGAAACGCGCTGCTGTCGTCGCGAAAGCTCAGCCAGCGCTGCTCAATGCGGTAGCGGTGCTCCAGCTTCAGGCGCTTCGAAAACTGCGTGAGCGTGAGCTGCTCCCAGAGGCGCTTCTCCACGTTCAGCGGGCCGGCGCTCAAGTCGTGAAAATCGGCCGTGACGTAGCGCCCGCCGCCCACCAGCACCGAAAAATTGGGGTCGATGTCGTAGCTCACGCCCGCCTTCAGCTCGTGGTAGAAGTATTGCTTAAACACGCCATTCAGGCGCGCCTGAGCCTCGGCGTAGCCGCCGAGCTTGTGGTCGGCGGTACCAGGCAGTATCACGGTGCCAATAAACCAGGTGCCCCAGGGCTGGGTGGTGTTGGCCTGGGCGCGAGCCGACAGCGAGCCAGCCAGCAAGGGGAGAATTAAACCGACAACGACGCGGTGCTTCATGCAAAAACGGCCGGCCCGGCCTGATTGGCGCCGGGCCGGACCGGTAAAGATATTGCATCAGGGGCGGCCCCAGCGCGGCGCTACTGCCCCGCTTGGGGTACCGGCCGCCGACCCGCGGCCTG
>NZ_BAAGZM010000977.1:0-1083 GCF_054778495.1 Hymenobacter agri | reverse complement strand
CGGGCCCGGGAGGCGCGCCTCCCGGGCTACCCAGGCGGCAAATCCGCCCAAACCCGCCAGCCCGAGCAGGGCATTCAGCAGCTGAAACACGAAAAATTGCCGCGTGAGCGCCGCCACGGGCACGTAGAGCAGCAGGAAACCGGGGCTACCATGATGAAACAGCTGCCGAAACTGGCCGTGGGCCAGCTCCTGCACCACCTGCCAGTTGCGCACCGAGTCGTAGTCGGGGGGGCCGACCTCGGGCAGGTGCCAGAGCCGCAGCACGGCCACCGCCAGCAGCGCGGCCACCAGCCAGATGGTGCGCTGCGAACGGCTGAGGTCGTTATTTGCGGTTGGAACAATAGGCATGCGTTGGCGCGAAGGTCGGCAGCCCGGCCCCAACTTCCCATATTCCCCTCTCCCTTTCTCCCCCTACTCATGCGCCTCGTTATTCAGCGCGTTCGCGAAGCCTCCGTTACGGTCGACGACCAGATTACCGGCCAGATTGGGCCGGGCCTGCTGGTGCTGGCCGGCTTCGCCCCCACCGACAACTCCACCTCGCTGGCCTGGATGTGCCGCAAGCTGGTGCAGCTCCGCATTTTCGGCGACGAAAACGGCCAGATGAACCGCAGCGTGCAGGACGTGGGCGGGCAGGTACTGGTGGTGAGCCAGTTCACGCTGCTGGCCGATGCCCGCAAGGGCAACCGCCCCAGCTACATCGGGGCCGCCCCGCCCGCCGTGGCCGAGCCGCTCTACGAGCAGTTTGTGGGCATGGTAGCCGCCGAGCTGGGCCAGCCCGTGCCCACCGGCATTTTCGGGGCCGACATGCAGGTGCGCCTGCTCAACGACGGCCCGGTTACCATCGTGCTCGACTCGCCGGCGTAGCCTTGCCGGCTACTCCAGCACCACCTGCCGGGCCACCGTGCCGCCGGCGGCCGTGAGGCGGAGCAGGTACAGGCCTTTGGCCAGCGTGTGGGTGTCGAGCGTGGTATTCAGGGCCTGGTTGTCGGCGGCGGTTATGGCGTGCGTCAGCACCACCTTGCCCAGCGCATCGACCAGCGCCACTTGCCGGGCGCCGCTGTTGCGGGGCCATTCCACGGTGAG
>NZ_BAAGZM010000976.1:0-1084 GCF_054778495.1 Hymenobacter agri | reverse complement strand
GTGCAGCATTCGAGCCCGGCGGGCAGCAGCCGCAGCAAGGGGACCTGCGGCCACTGCGAAGCCGGCAGCAGCCAGTACGTCAGCCCCAGGCAGGCGCCCGCTACCGTGCCCAGCACCAGCGGCGACAGTTGGTAGCGCCGCACCAGCAACAAATAAAATAGCAGCGGCAGGGCCACCAGCATATCGAACAGCACCGCCCACGACAAGGCCGGGTGCTGCCCGAACGCCGGCAGTTGCACCACTGTGTGCTCGGTAGCTACCACGAGCAGCGCCAGCACCGCAAATAGTAGTGCCGGCCGCAGCCACGATAGCAGAGGAGTATAGGTCATGGGGCGCAGCCGCGGCAGGGCAGTGTAATTTTGGCCCGAAACTACAGCTTCACCTCTCATCCTCATTTGCCAGCCAGCAAAACCGCAGGACCTTTTCATGGCTTCGCTGGTTACAGCCCGGCAAACAGTTGAGGTGGCAGCACATCCTTCCTAACTGCTTTGCTCGCAGCATGCCGAAGACGATAAACGCCTCCTCCCCCCTCACCCTCTTGCCCTAAAAAACATGACCAAGCTCAGTGTCAACATCAACAAGCTGGCCACCCTGCGCAATGCCCGGGGCCACAACCGCCCTGATATTCTGCAGGCCGCGCGCGACATTGAGCGCTTCGGCGCCGAGGGCATTACGGTGCACCCGCGGCCCGACGAGCGCCACATTCGCTACCAGGATGTGCGCGACCTCAAGCACATCGTGACCACCGAGTTGAACGTGGAGGGCAACCCCACGCCCGATTTCGTGGCCCTGTGCCGCGAGGTGCGCCCCGAGCAGGTGACGCTGGTGCCCGACGCGCCCGATGCCATTACCTCGAACGCGGGCTGGGACGTGGTGACGCACCAGCAGTTTCTGCGCGAAGTAGTGGCCGAGCTGAAGTCGTTTGGCGCGCGCGTGAGCATCTTCCTCGACCCCGACGTGCGCCTGGTAGAAGCCGCCGCCAGCACCGGCACCGACCGCATCGAGCTCTACACCGAAGCCTACGCCGTGCAGTACCTCGCCGACCGCGAAGCCGCCGTGGCCACCTACCGCGCCACCGCCGCCC
>NZ_BAAGZM010000975.1:0-1084 GCF_054778495.1 Hymenobacter agri | reverse complement strand
GCCGTCCGTCGTCGGCTCGTGGGTGCCCAGGCCGCGCTCCTCAATCCAGTGCACGGCGCCGTCGCGCGGGCGCACAATGCGGTAGATGCTGTGGAAGTCGGCGCCGGTGCGGCCGGCCTCTTCAAACACGGCTTGGTGGTGGGCGCGGTCGTCGGGGTGCACCAGGACCAGAAAGTCCGCGGCAGTGGTTACGGCCGCGCCGGGCAGCAGGCCCAGCACTTCCTCCGATATGGCCGACAAGCTGATGCGGTTGCACGCCGACCACCACTCGAAGCTGCCCATGCGGCCGGCTTGCAGCGCCAGCGACAGGCGCGCCTCGCTCAGGCGCAGGGCATTTTCGGCCTGCTTGCGGGCCGTAATGTCGGTGAACAGCACGGCTACCAGGTGGCTACCCGGCGCGCCCACCCGAAACGCATAGAGCGAAAACCACCGCCCCAGCGCCGCCGAGTCTTCCTCGAAGCGCAGCGCTTCGCCGGTTTGCACCACCCGGTCGTAGGTGGCCAGCCACTTGGGCTCGATGTCGGGCGTGAGCTCCAGAATGGTTTTGCCGGTGGCGTTGGCCAGGCCGTTGTTCTTCTCGAAGGCCGGGTTTACCTCGATGTAGCGCCAGTTGCAGGGCCGGCCGTCCTCGTCGTACAGCATCTCGATGATGCAGTGGCCTTCGTCGATGGAGTCGAACAGTGTGCGGTATTTGGCCTCCGACTCGCGCAGCGCGGCTTCGGCCTGCTTGCGGTCGGTGATGTCATAGCTCACGGCCAGCACGGCGTCTACGGTGCCGTCGGGGTTGCGCAGGGGGCCGCCCCGGGTGGCAAACGTGCGGCCGCCCTGCGCGTGCTCGTACTCGAACGGCTGGCCGGTAAGGGCTTGCTGGTAGTGCTGTTGATACACGGGCCATAGCCCTGCCGGAGCCATTTCCTGTACGTTGCGGCCCACAAAATCGGTGGGTAGCAGGCCCAGCTGGCGCAGGGCCGCGCCCTCGGCCACCTGGTAGCGCAGGTCGGTATCGACCACGAATACGGCGCCGCCGGGCAGGTTTTCCATCACCGCCCGCAGGCGCTGCTCGCTGCTGTGGCGCGCCCCTTCG
>NZ_BAAGZM010000974.1:0-1084 GCF_054778495.1 Hymenobacter agri | reverse complement strand
GCTGGCGGGCGTGGCGTGGGTGGGCGGCGCGGGGCTGGCGCTAGGCATCTGGGTGGCGAAGGTAGTGGTGCAGGGTACGTTGGCATTCTTCGCCCACCGCCGGGCGGGGCTGCGGTTGCGCTGGTCGCTGCTGCCGCTGTTCGAAGGCTACACGCTGGCCCTGACGGCGGCCATCGGCTTTTTCCAGCTCTTCGGCGGCGCCGTGGTTTGGAAAGGAAGGCGCTATGATTGAAAGGATTGAGTTTTGAATGCTGAGGGGTGAATTAGTTGTCTTGTGGCCGTTGCCGAATCTTGAGCTTCGTCAAAATCTGTCCGGACGTTTTCAAATGCTGAATACTCAATCTGTAAAACTCAACCCTCAACCCTTAAAACTCAACATTATCTAATAATGCATATTACTGATTCGCACGCGCACCTCTATTCCGAGCAGTTCCGGCCTGACCGCCTCGACGCCCTGCGCCGCGCCCAGGAGGCCGGCGTGCGCACCATCGTGATGCCCAACATCGACCACAGCAGCATCGACGCCATGCTAGAGCTTGAGGCCGAAGCGCCCGAAACCTGCTTCGCCATGATGGGCCTGCACCCGTGCTCCGTCACGCGCGGCTTTGAGCAGCAGCTCTACGAAGTCGAAACCTGGCTGGACCGCCGGCCCTTCGCCGCCGTGGGCGAGGCCGGCCTCGATTTGCATTGGGACAAAACCCTGCTGGCCGAGCAGCAGGAAGCCCTCAAAATTCAGCTGGAACTGGCAAAGAAGCACCAACTGCCCATTGTGCTGCACACCCGCGAAGCCTTTGCCGAAACCGTCGCGCTGGTCGAGGCCGCGCAGGATGGCACCCTGCGCGGCGTGTTCCACTGCTTCTCGGGTACGCCCGAGGAAGCCGAACAGGTTATTAAGCTGGGCTTTATGCTGGGCATCGGGGGCGTGGCCACGTTCAAAAACGGCGGGGCCGATAAAGTGCTGCCCGGTCTCGGGCTGGAGCACCTGCTGCTCGAAACCGACTGCCCCTACCTCGCGCCCGTGCCACACCGCGGCAAGCGCAACGAGCCGGCCTACCTGCCGCTGGTGCTGCGCCGGGTGGCCTCG
>NZ_BAAGZM010000973.1:0-1085 GCF_054778495.1 Hymenobacter agri | reverse complement strand
GTAGCGCACGACGCGCACGGCGCGCCCCATTTCGCGCTAACTGGTGAGCTGGCCCGGCTGGTGCAGGCGCGGGGCGTGGCGCGGCTGCACCTTAGCATTTCGCACATTCCTTCGGCGGCCTCGGCCGTCGTTATTCTCGAAGCCTGATATGTCGCCGTTGGAACACGCCTCGCGGGAGGAAATTGATGCCTACCAGAACGCGGCTTTGGTGAAGCTGCTGACCTATTTGCAGGCCAACTCGCCGTTCTACCAGCGCTGGTTTGCCGAGTTGGGCTTCGATGTGGCCGACATCAAAACCACCACCGACCTCGTGCGGCTGCCCACCACCAGCAAGCAGGACTTGCAGACGCACAACTGGGATTTTCTGTGCGTGCCGCGCCGCGCGGTGGCCGAATATTGCAGCACCTCGGGCACGCTGGGCCGGCCCGTCACCATCGCCCTCACCCTCAACGACCTCGCCCGGCTGCACCACAACGAGTACCTGTCGTTCGCCTGCGCCGGCGGCGGCCCCGACGACGTGTACCAGCTGCTGCTCACCCTCGACCGGCAGTTCATGGCCGGCGTGGCCTACTACGGCGGCATTCTCAAATCGGGCGCTAGCGTCATCCGCATGGGCCCCGGCAACCTCGCGGCCCAGCTCGATACCATCCGCCAGCTTGAGCCCTCGGTGCTGGTGGCCGTGCCCTCGTTCGTGGTGGCGCTGATTGCGCACGCCCACGCCACCGGCTTCGACCTGAAGACCAGCGCCGTGCGCCGCATCATCTGCATCGGCGAGAGCATCCGCGACGAGGCCTGGCAGCCCAACGCCCTCGCCCGCCGCATCACCGAAAGCTGGAACGTGCGCCTGCATTCCACCTACGCCTCCACCGAAAAGCAGACGGCCTTCACCGAGTGCGGCCACGGCGCGGGCGGCCACCACCAGCCCGAACTGCTGCTATTTGAAATTCTCGACAACCACGGCCGGCCATTGCCGCCTGGCCAGCCGGGCGAGCTCACCATCACCACGCTGGGCGTGGAGGGCATGCCCCTGCTACGCTACCGCACCGGCGACATCTGCACCTACACCGACGCGCCCTGCGCCTGCG
>NZ_BAAGZM010000972.1:0-1085 GCF_054778495.1 Hymenobacter agri | reverse complement strand
CAGGTGCTCAAAAGTGAAATCGAGCGGGGCGCTGATGCTGGCGCGGGCGCTGGCTACTGCTTCGGGCAACAGCGCGCGCCGCTGGTGGGTGGGGGTAATGATGGCAAACTGCATAGCCCAATTGTTCGGCCGGGGCGCCGAAAGGTTGCCTGCCATTGGTGCACTTTTCGCCGGCCGGGACCGGCTGGCGCCGCAGCCGCCTGGCAGCCGGGTGGTTTGCCGGTTTGCCGCACGAGGTAATGTGAGGTTTTTTTGCTTGACGCGAGGGGTGTCGAGCAGCCTTTTGCCAGCCGATAGGCCGGCCCGGCGGTTACTTTGCTGCCCTATGAAACCACAGGCCATTTTTAATTGGAGCGGCGGCAAAGACTCGGCCCTGGCGCTCTACAAAGTGCAGCAGGCCGGCCATTACCACATCCAAACGCTGCTCACCACGGTGAGCACGCCCTACCAGCGCATTTCGATGCACGGCGTGCGCACGGCCCTGCTCGAGCGGCAGGCCGCGGCGCTCGGGCTGCCCTGTCGCCAACTATTGCTGCCCGAAATGCCCAGCATGGCCACCTACGAAGCGCTGATGGGCGACACTCTGCGGGAATTGCAGCAAGGCGGGGCATCAGCGGCCATCTTCGGCGATATTTTTCTGGAAGACCTGCGCCGCTACCGCGAAGCCAAACTGGCCGCCGTGGGCCTCGAAGCCGTGTTTCCGCTCTGGGGGCGGCCCACGGGTGAGCTCATGCGCGAGTTTCTCGGCCTGGGCTTCCGCACCATCACCACCTGCGTTAATGCCCAATACCTCGACCGCAGCTTCGTGGGCCGCGTCATCGACGAGGACTTTCTGCGCGACCTGCCGCCCGGCGTCGACCCCTGCGGCGAAAACGGCGAGTTCCACACCTTCGTCTTCGACGGCCCGCTGTTCAGCCAGCCCATCGCGTTTGAGAAAGGCGAAATCGTGTACCGCGAATACGCCGCCCCCGCGCCTCAGCCCGCCGACCCAGCCGACCCAGCCGACTACGACTGCGCTCCGAAGGATGCCGAGGCCGCGCCCGCGGCGGCTGGTTTCTGGTACTGCGACTTGCTGTAGCGGCTGC
>NZ_BAAGZM010000971.1:0-1087 GCF_054778495.1 Hymenobacter agri | reverse complement strand
TTGGCGGCGGGCGGCGGCTACGTCGAGCCGCAACAGGCCGGCGCGGGTGCTGAGCCAGGCCCCGCTACCACTGGTGTAGGCGGCGGGTCCCAGCAGGTCGCGGGCCAGTGGGTCATCTTCGGCAGCCAGCGGGGTGAGGCGGTGGGTTCGACAGTTGAGCAGCGACAGGCCCTGGCGGTGCACCAGCAACAGTTGCGGCCCATCCTCGGCATTAGGTAGCGGCAGAATATTGTACGTGTATTCAGCTGTTGAGCCAGCGCCCAGCGGCTGCCAAGTTTTCGAGGGCTCGCGGAAAAACACGCCATCGCCTTCGGTAGCCAGCCAGAGGCGGCCGTCGGCATCTTCGGTGATACTACTGACGTCGAGGCCGGTGTGGGTGAGGCGGTAGGCGGCGAACTTCTGGGTGGCGGGCTCGAAGGCGGCCAGGCCGGTATCGTGGCTGCCCACCCAGATACGGCCCGTGCGGTCGGCCAGTAGGGTCGTTACAGTGTTGTGGAGCAGACCGTTGGCAGTGGTGAAGTGGCGCGTGGGCCGGTTTCGCTCTTTCGGAATATTATAGAGGCCATCACCAGCGGTACCAACCCAGAGGCCGGAGCTGCGGGCGTAAGCCAAGGCAGTAATGCTCAGCGCGATATTATTTGGTAAGCCGACTACGGCGCGAAATGCTGTGTCAGGATTGGCTGCTACATAAAGCCCTTCTGCTGTGCCAACCCAATAGCCACGTCCTAAGATAGTAGGGGGAAATGGTAGCAGAAATTGCACCGCCTTGCGCGGCGGTGCAGGCACATCTTGCATTTGCCGTGCTTTATCCCCCCTTAAAAAGAAGAGTCGCTGGCCTCCGATAGCGCCGATGGCTACCGAATGCTCATCGGGATTTTGGGTAGCCAATGCTGGCGACTGGTCAATGGAGCCGGGTAATCTAGGGTCCAGCCGCAAATACCTGTCCGAGTGCCGCCATAAGCCCTGGCCGGCGGTGCCCAGCCAGGCGTTGCCTTCCCGGTCTTCGAGCAGGCAGCTGATTTGGGCGGCGTCGGGCAGGCGCAGGTGGTAGCGGCGCTGGTAGCGGCCGATGGCGGCGGTGTCGGGC
>NZ_BAAGZM010000970.1:0-1089 GCF_054778495.1 Hymenobacter agri | reverse complement strand
GGGCCACCACGGTGCCGCCGAGGGCCTCGGCGGCGCTTTGCAGGACGGCGGCCAACGCCTTGATGGCAGCCACCGGGCTATTGGCGGCGGCCGTGGCCGTATAGCGCAGAAAGGCTAGGAAGGTGGGCCGGCTGCACCGGATATCGGCAAAATGGTTGGTGTAGAGGTCGTGGTAGGGCGCGCCCATTGGGTTGAAATGGGAGTTGGTGAATGGATGAAAAGGATATGGGGGAAAGCGCTGCTATTAATCGGTGCGCAGGTCGAAGCGCCCGTCGGTGATGTGCACGGTTTTGCTCGTCGTCGCGCTCACCGCCTCGAACTCGAACGTGCCAGCGATGATGTGCTGTACCGTATCTAGGCGGCTAAGGTGTAACGTGCCTGCGCCGGAGGTAGTGACTCGGTAAGAGTCCGTCAGGGTTGAGAAATTACAAGTCACCCCGTTGCGCTCGGCTAAATCGCAGATTGCTGTATTGGGCTGCATTGGTTCCACGTGAATTCCGAATTGATATCTATCATTAGAAGTGATTTTATTAGCCGTGAACCAAAAGATTTTATTAGCATAATATGCTTTCCAAGAAGGAATATTAAGGCTGCCTTCGGGCAGCCAGACCTGGCCATCGACACGAAAGCCGATGGTGTTGCTCCCGTTTTGGGTGATGGGCGGCAGCGCGGGGGCGGCCGGCTGCGGGTCGTTCTTTTTCCAGCGGCACTGGCTCAGCAGCATGGCCAGGACCAGCAGGGGAAATAGCTTGCGCGGCATGGTGGGTAGACCAAAAGGCGAAAGGGGGAAAGGAGGATGCCAATGTACTGCTTTCGCACGATATCCCTCAGCGTTGCGCCCCACAAAGCACACAGCAGCAGCGTCAATGGGCGGCCGGGCAAAGCCCCGCCTACCGCCGCCCCACGCGCCACTCGGCCGCCACCTCGAAATACGGCAGCACCCGGCGCGTTTCCTGGGCCAGGTCGGCGGCGGCGTAGCTGCTGCCGCCGCTATATGTACCCTTGCCCGGCTGGTAGGTGTAGTAGGTACGCAGCCACTGCAGCCACAGGCTGGCGGCCAGCGTGAGGCCCCCGGCGCGCCGCTCGATG
>NZ_BAAGZM010000969.1:0-1090 GCF_054778495.1 Hymenobacter agri | reverse complement strand
GGCGGGGGCCGGGTTGGGCGTGGCGGTGGTGGCCAGCGCGAGCATGGGCGCGCTCGTCCAGAGGCTTTGGCGGAAGAAATACTCGGGCTTGGTGAAGCCGGCCATGTCGAGCAAACCCGCGCCGTTGCTGCGCTGGGGCCATTTGCCGGCCTCGCCGAGGTAGTCGATGCCCGTCCAGAGGTACTGGGCCGAGATGTAGGCGTTGGTATCGACTGCGGCCCAGGCGGCGGGCGCCATGCCGTTTTCGCTGCCCTGAATGACGCGCTGCGGGTACTGCTTGTGGTCGTCGGGGTAGCGGAATTCCTGGTAGTTGTAGCCCACCACGTCGAGGGCGGCGGGGTAGTCGGTGAGGTTCGACATCACCACGCCGGCCAAGGCGGCCGTGATGGGGCGCGAGGTGTCGGCCTGCTTGGCCACGGCCACCAGGCGGCGGGCCAGCGGGCCCATTTCGCTGGCCGGCGGGTGGTCGGGCAGGTAGCCTTTGCCGTAAATCTGGGGGTTGCGGCCGGTGTTGAGGATTTCGTGGGTGTAGGGGTCGTTGGGGTAGTCGATTTCGTTGCCGATGCTCCACATAATGATGGACGGGCGGTTGCGGTTGCGCCGAATCATGTCGCGCAGGTCGCGGTCGGCCCACTCCTTGAAGTATTCGTGCGAGCCGTGCTGGCTGGGCGTGCCCACGTTCCAGCCGGCCACCCACTTGTTTTTGCCGCGCTCCCACTCGTCAAACGCCTCGTCCATCACCAGGAAACCCAGGCGGTCGCAGAGGCGGTAGAGGTAGTCGGCGTGGGGGTTGTGGCTCATGCGCAGCGAATTGCAGCCCACGGCTTTCAGGGCCTTGAGGCGGCGCTCCCACACTTCGGGCGGCACGGCCACGCCCAGCGCGCCCGCGTCGTCGTGAATGCACACACCCTTAAGCTTGAGGCTTTTTTCGTTCAGGAAAAACCCTTTATCGGCATCGAAGCGCAGGCTGCGGATGCCCACTTCCTCGGTCAGCTCATCCACCGGCTGGCCCTGCACGGCCAGGCTCACGCGCAGCCGGTACAGGTTGGGCTGGTCGGCCGACCACAGCGCGGGGTTCTGCACGGGCAGC
>NZ_BAAGZM010000968.1:0-1091 GCF_054778495.1 Hymenobacter agri | reverse complement strand
CGACGCCGGGGGAACGGCCGGGCCGGCGGCTGTGGCGCGCTTGGCCCGGTGCACAGGGCGCAGGTAGTTGGAGGCGTTAGAGATGACGAAGACCGTGGATACGAAGCCGGCAATTTTTTCCAGCAGCAGCAGCGCCTGCGTGGTACCGGCCGCCGCCGCGATGCTGCCGCCGGAGTTGCTGATGAGCGTGCCCACGCTGTAGTAGAACAGCTGCCCGAAAATTTCCAGCTCGGTGCCCGGCCGCAGGCCGGCAAAGGCGTTGCCGTTCACGCGGTAGAGGCAGTAGAAATCGAGGGCGAACGACAGAGCAATCATGCCCAGATTGAGCGAGACAAGCAGTACGAACTGGCGGAACGTTTCGCGCAGGGCAGCCAGGGCCCGGAAATTGTGCAGCAGAAAATAGCCGGTTTTGCCCGCCGCCGCCGCCAGCAGAATGCCGGTAATAACGTCGGGCGGCAGGCCCTCGTGCTTGTCGAGCAGGTAGAGGGCCAGGCCGAGCAGCAGCAGCAGCCCGTGCTGCCACAGCAGGCGGTAGAGCTGGTTCTGGAGAGGCTGGGATTTCATGATAGCGCAAAGAACTAAAGGTGGGTGTGACAAAAATGAAGTTTCGGGCCCGAACGAGTGCTGCGGGGCCGGGCGGCAACAGCCAGACACTGCCTGCGAAACCCGGGCACAGTAGTGCCGTTACCTTTGCGGCCTTCAGGGGGAATTCGTGCGGAGGCCATTTATCAATTCATCTGTGTTTGCGGTGCGCCAACGGTTACCCCTACTGCTGTTTTGCCTGTGGGCTGGCGTGCTCCGGCTGGTAGCGCAACCGGGGCCGGCCGCTGCCACCACCGGCTTCCCGGTGGTGGAGCAGGTGGCCGTGTTGCCCGACCGCGGCTACAGCCTCGCCCAAATTCGCACCGATACTTCATTGGCCTTCGCGCCCGCCGATTCGCTGCGCCCGGCCCAAGGCCGCCAGTTCTGGCTGAAGCTGACCGTGCGCAACCCCAGCCACTACGCCACGGCGGCCCGGCTCACGCTGCGCCCCGCCCTCGATAACACCCTGTACTACTTCGACGAGGATGCCCGCACCTGGCGGCACCACC
>NZ_BAAGZM010000967.1:0-1094 GCF_054778495.1 Hymenobacter agri | reverse complement strand
CGCATTTGGCGCACGTATGCTGAGTTGTTACCATCAACCTTATACGTGTTCATCCTCACTTAGACCACCGCCGAATACATAAAGAAATTTCCCAGATTCAATGGTTTGAAATATTTTCAATACAATGACCTAAACTTTCCTGATTTCCAACTCATCATTACTCAGAAAGAAGGAATGCAGAGTTTCAAATCATACTATATCAATAAATACTACGAGCTACTGCTCAACCATCTAATTTGCCTTAAAAAAGAAGGCGCCAAAGAAAAGGACGTCAATGACCTGATGCTTGGCTCCATTCTCAAGGACCGGTCGCTCTACAAGTATTCGAAACACAAAGAAGTTCTTGAAAGCCTGTTTCAAGAACAGAAGCAATAGATTAGCATTTCCCTTGGCTTGGTAAAGAGTCCTGATTTATACGCTACAACGTGTATCAATCAGAACCATTCCATTTTTACAACCGCGGGTCCACCGCCTCACTCTCCAGCGCGAGTACGCCGAAGACGCACTGGTGCACGCGGCGCAGGGGCTGGCCGGCCACGAAGCGTTCGAGGCCCTCGACGCCAAGGGCGAACTCGCGCAGGGCGAGGTTGCGCTTGGCTTTCACGTTGCGCTGGCGGAGGCGGTCGAGGTGGCCGGGCAGGAGGTAGTCGGGGCCGTAGATGATGCGTAGGTACTCGCGGCCCCGGCACTTGAGGGCGGGCTGGAGCAGGCCGCCTTTGCCCTGGGGGATGAAGTCGTAGGGCTTCACCACCATGCCTTCGCCCCCGGCGGCGGTGAGGTCGGTCCACCACTGGATGGCGGCTTCGACTTCGGCGGGGTTGGAGAGGGGGACGACGCGGTAGGGCGTGGCGCGGAGCAGGCCAGGGTCAGCTAACGACAACGTGCGCAGGGTTTCCATGTGCCAGGCGTGGTCGCGGTCGAAGTAGGTTTTGCCTTCGGTGGCTAGTAGATGGAAGGGAGCCAGCTTGAGGTCATCGAGGGAGTGCACGGGCCAGCAGTAGCGGCGGTAGGCGTCGGCGTAGTGGGCGGCGGCCTGGTGGCGGGCAGTGGTGCGCGCTAGCAGGGCTTCGGCGCCGTCGAGCTGGCGGGCGGCG
>NZ_BAAGZM010000966.1:0-1094 GCF_054778495.1 Hymenobacter agri | reverse complement strand
CGAGGGCGAGCGGCGGCCGCGGCGCAGGCCCACACCGCCCACGGCCTTGTCCATCAGTCCGCGCAGCTGCCAGAGAAAGTCGGTTTTGTACCAGCCCCGGTCGCCGCCAATGCGCCAGATATTGTCGAGCACCTCGGCCACCGGCCGGGTAAAGGGCTGCACCTGCCGGTCGAAGAACATGCCGTTTTTCGGAATCTGAATGGCGTCCATGTAGTTCCGGCGCATCACGCCCGAGCTCAGCGCGTCGCTCCAGCTGCTCACCACTTCATTTTGCTCGATGCGGGTGAAGGCCAGGGCCAGGGCTGCCCGGTAGCTCATGGGCTGGTGCGGCACCACGGTGGCAATGCTCTTGCCGGGGTCGCACACGGTGTCATTTTTCAGGCTCTCCACCAAGCTCTGGGCTAAGGAGAACGTGGTGCTCGTGACCAGGTACAGCCACCACGACGACAGCCGGGGCGTGAGCACGGGCACCGTCACAATCCAGCGCCGGTAGCCGCGCTCGGCGGCCAGGCCCAGCAGCATCTCTCGGTAGGTTAGCACGTCGGGCCCGCCTACGTCGAAGGCCCGGCCGAAGCAGGCCGGGTTGTCGAGCACGGCCGTGAGGTAGAACATGATGTCGCGGATGCCAATGGGCTGGCAGCGCGAGTTCAGCCAGCGCGGCGTTACCATCACGGGCAGCTTCTCCACCAGGTCGCGGATAATCTCGAACGAGGCTGAGCCCGAGCCGATGATGATGCTGGCCCGCAGCACTGTGATTCTGGCCGGCTGGGCTTGGCTGAGCACGTTCTCCACGGCCCGGCGCGAGCGCAGGTGCACACTCAGGTTGGTGTCGTTGGCGATGCCCGAGAGGTAGATGACTTGCCGGGCGGTGGTGGTGTTCAGGTATTGCACGAAGTGCTGGGCCGACTGCTGCTCCTGCGCGAAGAAGTCCTCGTTGCCGCCGCTCATCGAGTGCACGAGGTAGTAGGCGGCGTCGATGTCGGTGGGCAGGTGGGCCAGGGTTTTGGGCCGCAGCAGGTCGCCGGTGGCCGTGCTCACGCGCGGATGCAGGTTCTCGGGCATGGTATCGGGCAGGGCGAAGCGGCGCGGGTCGC
>NZ_BAAGZM010000965.1:0-1095 GCF_054778495.1 Hymenobacter agri | reverse complement strand
CGGCGCGGCCGTGGCCGGCTGGGCCCGCACCGCGCCCCAAGGGCTGACGCACGAGCGGTTCCAGTTTTTCGAGTGCGATGTGCAGGACGAGCATTCCATCGCCGAAGCCTTCACCAACACCCAGCGCGAGCTGGGCCCCGACATCCACGTGCTGGTGAACAACGCCGGCCTGGGCATTATGGGCGACGTGGACGGCTTCAAGACCGAGGATTGGAAGACCATGTTCGACACCAACGTGCTGGGCACTTTCCTGTGCACCCGCGCCGTGCTGCCGCAAATGAAAAAGCAGCACGCGGGCCACGTCGTGAACGTGGCTTCGCTGGCCGGCACCGCGGGCACGGCCGGCATGAGCGGCTACTGCGCCACCAAGTTTGCGGTGCGCGGCTTTTCGGATGCGCTGTTCAAAGAATTGCGCCCGGCCGGCATCCGCGTCACCTGCGTGATGCCCGGCTCGGTCGAGACCAACTTCAACGGCAAGGAGCCCGGCCCTACGCCCGACCCGCACAAGATGCAGCCCGAAGACATTGCTGCCGCCATTATCCACGCTATCGAAGCGCCGGATGCGACGATGATATCAGAGATTCAGCTGCGGCCGGCGAACGTAAAATAATATATGGGAACACAATGGAAGCTGATTTTACCAGTACCAGAAGATAACGGCATAGATTATCTGGTAATGGAAGACGACTCTTCCGGAACAGGTGGCTTTTATGTTTACTACTTAAGCTCGACAAATCCCGATATTGGATTTGATGATTGGTACGAGAAAGCTGAGTACGCCCGTAATGTTGCCGCTGAGTATGGTTTGTCAAACGATGATTGGCAGCTTATTGAATCAGAAAACTAGCAGTTCTGCTGAGTTGAAATAATGGTAGAAATTGAAAACCTGACCAAAACCTACGGCACCCAGAACGCCGTGGACAACATCAGCTTCACGGCGGGCAAGGGCGAAATCGTGGGCTTTCTCGGGCCGAATGGCGCGGGCAAGAGTACCACGATGAAAATTGCCACCGGCTACCTCCCCCCCACGGCCGGCACCGTGCGCGTGGCTGGCCACGACGTGCTCACCGACAGCCTGGCCGTGCGCCGCCGCGT
>NZ_BAAGZM010000964.1:0-1096 GCF_054778495.1 Hymenobacter agri | reverse complement strand
GACGGCCCCAGCCGCCCCGGCCTTCACGTACCGCGCCGCCGAGCCCGTGAACGGCAAGCTGCGCGGCGTGGTGGAGCTGGGAGCCAGCGGCTTCAACATGTTCATCATCCGCGTTGATGACAAGCGCAACTGGAAGCTGGAAAAATCGGAATTCGGCAATAGCTTGGTGATGGAAAACATGGCCTCGGAAGAGGACGTGCGCGCCGGCCTGAAAGCCTACATCGGCAAGATGCTGGACTTTGGCGTGCCCGGCCGCGACATTCATTTTGTGGTAAGCTCGGGCGCGTCGCTGGCCGAGAACACCCGCCGCATTGTGAAAGGACTGGAAGCCCTGAAATACGTGGTAACCACCGTGACGCCCGAGCGCGAAGGCGTGCTGGGCCTGCGCGCCGCCCTGCCGGCCGACTATGCAACCAAAGGCTTTGTCGTCGACATGGGCTCGGCCAACAGCAAGATTTCGTGGTACGCCAATGGCCAGCCTCGCTCGGAAGACACGTACGGCTCGAAATACTTCGAGAAGAACGTGGACGATGCGGCGGTAGCGGCGGCCGTTAAGGCCAAAGCGGCGCAGGTACCGGCCAACCTGCGCGGCACCTGCTTCATCATTGGCGGGGTGCCCTACGAGCTGGCCAAATCGGTGCGCCAGGGCCAGGAGCCCTACACCGTGCTCAAAGCGCCCACCGACTACCAGCAGCTGGGCGGCGCCAAAATCAAGTCGGGACTGAACATTTACCAGGCCGTGGCCGAAGCCACCGGCTGCCAGCAGTTCGTGTTTGGCTACGACACCAATTTCACTATCGGCTACCTGCTGTCGTTGTAAGGTCTCCCACAAACTTAGCTCCCACTAAAAGCCCCGTACGGCCCGTACGGGGCTTTTTTGGGTTTGTATCCAAGCCCGGCCGGCCGGCCGGATGCCGGCTGCTGGCCGGATAATGCCGTTCTTTAGGCCTGCAATTCATTTTCCGGTACTCCCACCTACGCATGTTGAAATCTCGCTTACTCCTTCTTGCCATTGTTTTGGTTCTTCTGGCCGCCGTGCTCACGCTCCTGGGCACGGGCCTGCCACCGGCGGCCCCGGTTGCCGCCCGCTGGCTGG
>NZ_BAAGZM010000963.1:0-1097 GCF_054778495.1 Hymenobacter agri | reverse complement strand
CGACGGCGGCCCCTTCGAGCTGTTGCACGCCTACCCGCTGGCCGCCACCTCGGGCACGCTCGGCCCCAAGCGCCGGGCTGGCGACGGCCAGGTACCGGAAGGCTTCTACGAAATCGACCGCTTCAATCCCAAGAGCAACTACCACCTTTCGCTGGGTCTCAACTACCCCACCGCCGCCGAGCGCGCCTTGGGCGAACCCGACCCGGGCGGCGACATCTTCATCCACGGCGGCGAAGTCACCATCGGCTGCATGCCCATCACCGATGCGGGCATTGAAGAAGTGTACCTGCTGGCCGTGCTAGCCCGCGCGGCCGGGCAGCGGGCTATTCCGGTGCACATTTTCCCGTTTCCCATTACCGATGCGGAGCTGGCCAGGCGGGCCGGCAGCCCGCATGTGGCCTACTGGCGCGGGCTGCGGTCCGGCTACGAGTATTTCGAACAACACCACGACGTAGCCCAGCCAGCCGCGCTGGCCGCGCAGTAGCGCGAGCTTTGTAGTTCGCGTCCCCGCGCCGCCACAACGACAACGTTCTGCGACGCGAACTACAAAGTTCGCGCTACATTGCCGCCGTGCCGCGCCTGTTCCTGCTGTTTCTGCTTCTGATTGCCGCTTTCCACGCCAGCCGTGTGCTGCGTGAGCCCCGCCCTGATGCCGACCGGCCCATGGATTTCCGCACCTGCTACGTGGGGCAGGACGTGCTGCGCCGGGGCCAGAACCCCTACGACGACGCCACGCTAAAAGCCGGCTGGCAGCGCATTGCGCAACGCGAGCAGCTATTCAGCCGCACCCAGCCGGGCTTGCCCAACCTGCCGTTTCTGTACCCGCCGTGGGCGGCGGCGCTGTTCGGCGCATCCATCGGACAGTTGCCCTACGCTGTAGCCTGGCCCCTCTGGTACGCCTTGGCGCTGCTGAGCCTGGGGCTGCTTGCCTGGTTGTGGCCGAGCGTGCTGCGGGCCGAAGTGGCGCCGGTGGTGCCGTGGTGGCAGTTTTTGCTGCTGGCCGTGGCGTTAAAAGGCACGGTACCGGCCCTGCTCACGGGTCAGCCCACGTTTGCGGCGCTGGCGCTGGGTGTGGCGGCGCTGGCCGTGGCGGCGGG
>NZ_BAAGZM010000962.1:0-1098 GCF_054778495.1 Hymenobacter agri | reverse complement strand
CCCTGCGCGATGCCGGCGAAACCCTGCCCGCCGCCGGCGTCGGCCTTTCGCCCTGGACCGACCTGAACTTGCCCACCGCCGCTCTGCGCCGCATCTGCCGCGAAGAAGGCCTCCTGCTCGAAGCCTTGCAGATGCGCACCTGGGGTCCGCTCTACGCCCACAAAACTGACCTCTCGCACCCGCTGCTTTCGCCCGCGCAGGCCGAGTTGCACGGCCTGCCGCCGCTGCTCATCCAGATTTCGACGGCCGAAGTGCTCTACGACGACGTGCTGAAGTTTGCCGACAAGGCCCGCGCCGCCGGTGTGCCGGTAGTGGTGCAGCCCTTCGAGGGGCTGGTGCACTGGTGGCACCTGTTCTGGCGAGTGGTGCCCGAAGCCCGTCAGGCCCTCGACCAAGTGGCCGAATTCCTGGCTGACACTTGGGCCGCGCAGGCGGTGCCGGTTGTGCAACTGCCCGTGGTGGCGCGTCGCGTGGCCACTCGTCGCCGCGCTGCGTAAGCTGGCATTGAACGAATTGCGTCATGTTACTGCGATAGCCTGAGTATGGATGAAATGGAAAAAATAAATTCTCTTTTTATCGATTTTCGGCCACTTTTGGAAAAAACCGGCGTACATGGCTCAACTATGTTGCCGACGCTTCGTAGGTTTGCAGCATAATTAGTCGGCTTGCATACTATTTTGTACATGCAAGCTACTTGCCATCAATAGCTTCTCGTTTCACCCTTCACCAAAAAACAGTTTCGTCACCATGGAAGATTTGTTTAAGAAGTTCGTAAATGCTGGCGTCGGCTACATTGCCCAGGGCAGCAAGTCGGTTCAAAGCACCATCGACAAGCTGGTGAAGGACAACAAGATGACCCAGGCCGAAGGCAAGAAAATCGTGGATGACCTGCTGAAAAGCGGCGAAACCAAGCGCGCCGAGCTCGAAAAGCAGTTCCAGGGCATTGTGGAGCGTGCCAAGAGCACCGTGGGCCTCGGCGATGCCAAGCCCGCCAAAGGCAAAGCCGGCGCCAAGAAACCCGCCCCCAAAGCCGCTGCCAAGCCCGCCGCCAAAGCTGCCGGCGTAGTAAGCGCTGCCCGCAGCACCGCCAACCAAGCC
>NZ_BAAGZM010000961.1:0-1103 GCF_054778495.1 Hymenobacter agri | reverse complement strand
AGCTGCGCCAAGAGATTGAGCAGCCGGAGCTGACGTTTTCGGCGGCCGACATGGTGGTGCCCGGCCAGCCCTGGCGGCACGATGTGACGGCGCGCAACGTGGGCGAGCTATACGCCTGGGCCTACCGCATTACGCTGAAGGAGTGGGAGAAATCGGGACAATATGATGAGAAGCAGCGCACCGTGGCGCAGCGCTACGCCCGGGCACTCCGGGCTGCGCCGGCGGCGACCTGGGCCGTGCCGGTACCCGCGCATCCGCAGGACTACAAGGAATTGAAGTTTGGCGCGGCGGGGGCGGCGCTGCCGGTTGGCTACTATCTGGTTATTCTCAGCAACCAGGCCACCGACCCGACGAAGGAAAAAGCCGGCGCGGTAACGAGCTACGGGTTTGTGGGGGCCAGCGAGCTGAGCGCCGTGCACCGCAACAGTATGGCCAGCGGCAATACGTCGCTGCTGCTGCTCAACCGCCAAACCGGTGCGCCGTTGGCGGGGGTGAGCACGCAGGCCCGGTTCACGGTGTATAACCGCACCAGCGAGCGCGACGACCAACGACTGGGCGCCACGTTGCAAACCAATGCAGCGGGCGAGGTTGAAATTCCGGGGCCGAATGCGGTGAATGACGCGCTTGGACGGGAGCAGCTGACCAGCGTGCGCGCCTGGCGGGGCCGCGACACGTTGCTGATTCCCATCAATGCCTACTATTATCCCGGCCGCGACAACCAGCCCGAGCAAGCCCAGCGCCGCACGTTTCTCTTCACCGACCGCGCCATTTACCGCCCGGGCCAGACGCTCTATTTCAAAGGCATTCTGACCGAAACGCTGGGTGCGAAAAGCAGCCTCCTCACCAACCAGCCGGTAAGCGTGCGGCTGGTGGACGTGAACGGCCAGACGGTGGAGACGCTGCCTTTCACGACTTCCGATTACGGCAGCTTCCACGGCTCCGTGGTGCTGCCCACGGGCCTGCTGAATGGCGAACTGACCCTGCAAACCGACCACGGCAGCATCAGCTTCGCGGTGGAAGACTACAAGCGGCCCACCTTTCTGGTGAGCATCGATTCGGTGCCGGGCCGGCCGCAGCTGGGCCAGCCGCTGACGCTGCCCACT
>NZ_BAAGZM010000960.1:0-1104 GCF_054778495.1 Hymenobacter agri | reverse complement strand
GCAGGGCCGCCGGCGTGTCGATGCGCAGCACCTGGCCTTCCTGCAGCAGCGCCACCCGCTCGCACAGGGCGGCTTCGTCCATGTAGGGCGTGGAGACGACGATGGTAATGCCCCGGGCCTTGAGCGTGCCGAGCATGTGCCAGAACTCCTGCCGCGAGACGGCGTCGACGCCCGTGGTGGGCTCGTCGAGCAGCAGCACCTGGGGCTTGTGAATGAGCGCGCAGCACAAGGCCAGCTTCTGCTTCATGCCCCCGGACAGGGCCCCGGACCGGCGGTTTTTGAACGGAGCCAATTGCTCGTAAATGTCTTTGACCAACTCGTAGTTTTCGGCTACGGTGGTGCGGAACACGGCGGCGAAAAATTCCAGGTTCTCCTGCACCGTCAGGTCGGGGTAGAGCGAGAACTTGCCCGGCATATAGCCCACCACGTTGCGGATGGCGCGGAAGTCGCGCACCACGTCGTGACCGGCTACGGTGGCCGTGCCGGCATCGGCCAGCAGCAGCGTGGTCAGGATGCGGAAGAGCGTAGTTTTGCCCGCCCCATCGGGCCCGATGAGCCCGAACAGCTCGCCCGCTTCCACGGCCAGGCTTATGTCGCGCACGGCGGGGGTGGTGCCGTACGATTTGCTGATGTTCAAAAGTTCAACGGCGGGCATAGGGTCGGCGGGGGGTTAAAACAGCACATCGGCGGGCATGCCGATTTTGAGGCTGCCGTCGTTGGGCACGGCGACTTTCAGGGCGTACACCAGGTTCACCCGGTCTTCCTTGGTTTGAATCACCTTGGGCGTGAACTCCGCCTTGCTGGCAATCCACTGCACCCGGCCGGCGTATTCCCGGCGCTGGTCCCCGGGCGCATCCACCAATACCTTCACCGCTTGCCGCAGCTTGACGCGGGTGAGCTGGTCGCCGGCCACGTAGGCCCGCAGAATCAGGGTTTTCGTGTCCCCGATTTTGTAGAGCGGCTGGCCGTAGTTCACCACCTCGCTGGGCTCGACGTACACCGTGAGCACGGTGCCGGCCACGGGGTTTACCACCCGGCTTTGGCGCAGCTGGTCGCTCACCTGTCGCACCTGCTCCCGGAGCGGGGCCGCCTGGGCGGCGGTGC
>NZ_BAAGZM010000959.1:0-1106 GCF_054778495.1 Hymenobacter agri | reverse complement strand
ACGCTGCGCGCCGGCCTCCGCGCCGATGGCAGCGGCCTGCTGATAAACTCCTCGCGCGGCATCTGGCAAGCCGCTGATGCCGGGGCCGCCGCCCGCGAGCTGCAAGAACAAATTAACGAATTCCGGACCGTAGCGAGCCCGACCCACGTCTGACCCAGAAAGCCGCTGCAACGCGGCTTTTTGTTTTTTTGATTCTCTGTAAGTGATGACCGACCAATTCTATACCTCGTCCATCGCCGCTTTCGACGCGGCCACGCTGGAGCACCTGCTGCGGCAGGAAGAAGCGCTGCTGAGCGGCCACTTCCGGCTGTCGTCGGGCCTGCATTCGGATACCTACGTGCAGTGCGCCCGCTTCCTGCGCCGGCCCGATTTGGCCTCGCCCGCTGCGGCGGCGCTGGCGGTGCAGCTGGAAAAAGCCGGCCTGAAGCCCGATGTGGTGGTGGGGCCCGCGATGGGCGGCGTGGTGATTGGCTACGAGCTGGCCCGGCAGCTGCGCGTGCCCGGCATTTTCACCGAGCGCGATGCCGACGGGCAGATGACTCTGCGGCGCGGCTTCACCATCGAGCCCGGCGAGAAAGTAGTCATTGCCGAAGACGTGGTGACGACTGGCAAGAGCACCCTGGAGGTGGCTAAAGTGCTGCGCGAAATGGGCGCCGAAGTGTTGGCCGTGGCTTCGCTGATTGACCGCACGGGCGGCAACGGAGGGCTGGAATTTCCGCATTTCGCGCTGCTGCAGGTGCAGGCCGCTACTTATGCGCCGGAGAGCTGCCCGCTGTGTGCTGCCGGGCTGCCGGTGGTGAAACCCGGCAGCCGGCCGGAAAAGGCCTTTTAGAGTTGTTGAATTTGGGCTCAGCAGAACGTCATGCTGAGCATTCTGCGCATCAAGCAGAGACCGAAGCATCTCTACCGCTTCGTTGCAATTGACAAGATTTACTAATGAGGTAGAGATGCTTCGACTTCGCTGCGCTTCGCTCAGCACGACGTTGTTTCTCTGACGTACTGCATATCATCAATGCCTGATAACACCACCCACACCATCCAGCTCACGCTGAAACCCGGCCAGCACGACGGCGACGGCCAGCGCGTGGCCGTAGCCGTCCTTCGCC
>NZ_BAAGZM010000958.1:0-1109 GCF_054778495.1 Hymenobacter agri | reverse complement strand
CAGAGCCGCCACGAGCTGCAGCACTTTCTGGAACTGGCCCCGGTGGCCGTGGCCCTGCACCACGGCCCGCAGTTCCGCATCAAGCTGGCCAACGCCGCCACGCTGGCCATCTGGGGCCGTACCCTCGCCGATGTGCTGCACCGGCCCGTATTTGAGGCCCTGCCCGAGGCCGACACGCCCGCCGTGCGGGCCAATTTCGAGCGCGTGTACACCACCGGCATCACGCACACCTTCAGCGAGCAGCCCACCACCATCTACCGCCACGGCCGGCAGGAAGAGGTGTACTGGAACACGGTATTTGAGCCCCAGCGCGGGCCCGACGGGCAGGTAAGCGGCATTTTCACGGTGGGCACCGAAGTAACCGAGCAGGTGCGGGCCCGCCAGCAGATGGAGCAGCTCAACCAAGCCCTCGAAACCCGCGTGCAGGTCCGCACGGCCGAGTTGCAGGAAAGCGAAGCCCGCTTCCGCACCATGGCCGACGCCGCCCCCAACATGGTGTGGGCCGTGCACCCCGATGCGAGCATTCGCTACGTCAACCGCGCGTTTCTCGACTTCGTGGGCCTCGACACCGAGGAGCAGTACGCCGCCACCGGCTGGGGCCCCTACCTGCACCCCGACGAGCTGGCCCTCACGCAGGACACCCTCACCCAGGCCATTGCCCACCGCCAGCCCTACGTGCTGGAGCACCGCATGCGGCGCCACGACGGGCAGTTCCGCTGGCTGCTGGCCCAGGGCGCGCCCAGCTACCTGGCCGGCGGCGAGCTCTACGGCTACGTGGGCTCGGCCATTGACATCACCGACCGCAAGCAGGCCGAAGAGCAGCTGCGCCGCACCAACGCCGACCTCGACACCTTCATCTACACCGCCTCGCACGACCTCAAAGCGCCCATCGCCAACATCGAGGGCCTGCTCGACGTGCTGCGCCAGGAGCTGCCCCCGGCCGTGGCCGCCGAGCCCGACATCATTGCCCCCACCCTCGCGCGCATGCTCGATTCGGTCGAACGCTTCAAGCGCACCCTCGACCACCTCACCGCCATATCCAAACTGCAGCAGGCGCACGCGCCGGCCCTGAGCGCCGTCGACCTGGCCGCCGTGGTGCAGGATGTGCG
>NZ_BAAGZM010000957.1:0-1111 GCF_054778495.1 Hymenobacter agri | reverse complement strand
GCCAGGTGCTGGCCCACGAGCTGGCCCACGTGCGCCAGCACCACACCGCCGACCGCCTGCTGCTGGAGCTGCTGCGCGTCGCGCTGTGGTTCAACCCCTTCGTGCACCTGTGCGCCCGGGCCCTGGCCCTCACCCACGAATACCTGGCCGATGCTGCCGCCCTACACGAGCCTGCTTCGCCTGTCCCTTCCGTTTCCCTTTCCTACTCCCAACTGCTGGCCCGGCAAGTGGCCAGCCGCCTCGGTTTCCCGGTTCCGCTTGCGCATTCCTTCTCCCATTCCCAAACCCTCAGTCGTATTGCCATGATGCAGAAAACCCATCCCGTTCGCCGCTGGAAACAGTGGCTCGCGCTGCCCCTGCTGGGCGTGCTGCTCGTGGCCGTGGCCTGCGAGCGCGGTACCGATGCCGTAACGCCAGCCGGAAAAACGCCAGCCGAAATCAGCCAGTACAATTCTCAGCATAAGCCCAACGGGTTCTACGAGGGCGACATTCCGCCCCCTCCGCCGCCCACCATTAGCAACACGCCCGCCCCGGCTGCCGACCCAAAAGTGTACACCTATGTTGAGCAAATGCCGCAATTGCCGGGCGGGGGCAATGCGCAAGCCATCATGCAATACCTGCAGAGCCACATTAAGTATTCCGAAGCGCTGGCAGCCAACCCCAAGGAGGGCAGCGTATTCGCTTCGTTCACCGTAACGAAGGACGGAAATGTAAGCGACGCCAAAATCGTAAAGGGCCTTTCGCCCGATTACGATGCCGCCGTGTTGCAAGCCGTACAGACTATGCCGCGCTTCATCCCCGGCCGGCAGGACGGTCAGGTTGTAGCGGTTAGCTTCACCGTGCCCGTAAGGTTTGCCGTCGCGCCGACTAATAAATAAGCCTTCTTAAACCCTGGAAACCGCTCGAAAAGCTCCGGCTTGTGCCGGGGTCTTTCTGCGTTCGGAGCCCCGTTGTGGGTGGGCCAAGCGCTGGGTGTACGGCCGGAAAAACGTTGGCTGTTTTAAAATATCAAGCAATGCGACTACCCGTGCTATTCTGTGCCGCGCTGCCGTTGCTGGCCGCGCTGCCCACGCCCGCCCCCGAGCCGGCTAACCCCGTCGGCCTGGCCCTG
>NZ_BAAGZM010000956.1:0-1112 GCF_054778495.1 Hymenobacter agri | reverse complement strand
GGCTTCGGCGGCCAGCGGCAGCGCGCTGGCTACGCCCACCGCGAGCAGCCCCCGCCCGGCGTGGTTGATAAAGTGGCGGCGCGAGGTATCGCAGCCGGTGTCAGCAGTGGCCGCCGGTTCGGCCACTGCGCTAAAGGAGTTGTTTTCCTGAAACATAAAAGGAAGGGAGAATAAACTGAATCGGTGAAGCACTGCCGGTGCTTACGTACCGGAGCCGCCCGCAAGTTGTCCGCCTGCCCCTGTGGTTGAGCTTAGCGGCCGATTTTTCGCCCGGGTGCAGCCCGCCGCCTGGCACCTGTTACATTTACAGCCCCACTTCGGGCCCGCTTTGATTTTCAACTGTATGCCGCAGGTTTTACGCCGCTCTTTTCTTGCTTTTCTTCCCGCGCTGCTGGCCGCTGGCCTCACGGTTGCGCAGGCTCAGACCATCACGCCCATTGGCACTATTCAGGGCACGGGCGCGCTGGCCACGGCTGGCAACTACACCATTGAGGGCGTGGTGACGGGCGTGTACGCGGGCCTGAGCCCAGCCGGCTTCTACGTGCAGAACGACGCGGCCGCGGCCGACGGCGACCCGGCCACTTCCGATGCCCTGTTTGTGGTGCAAACCGCGCCTACCGTGGCCGTGGGCAACCGCGTACGCATCAGCGGTGCGGCGCAGGAAATCGCCAGCACGCCCTCGTTCAACCAGGCCGTGCTCACGTCGCCAGTGATTACGGTGCTGAATGCGAGCAGTCCGCTGCCGGCCTTCAGCACCGTCGACAACGCCACGTTTTCGATGGCCGACGCCGAGCCGCTCGAAGGCATGCTGGTCGAGTTCAACGCGCCCGTGACGGTGGCCGACGTGGCAGCCGTGAAGTCGCGCGGCGAGCTCACGCTGTCGCTGCGCGGCCTGGTGTATCAGCCCACGCAGTTTGTCGACCCCAACGACGACCCCGCCAGCGGCACCAGCAGCACCGGCACCAGCAACGTAGCCGCCGTGAACGCCTACCAGACGGCCAACGTGAACAAGTCGCTGGTGCTCGATGATGGCCGCGCCGCCACCAACCCCACGCCCATCCCCTACCTCGACGCCACCACCGGCACCGTGCGCGTGGGCAGCACCGTGGCCC
>NZ_BAAGZM010000955.1:0-1115 GCF_054778495.1 Hymenobacter agri | reverse complement strand
CCCGCGGCCGCATCAAGCGCCTCGATACCGCGGCGGCCGAGCAGCTGCCCAGCGTGCTGGCCATCGTGTCGCACCTGAACGCGCCCCCGGTGCCCGGCTACCAAAGCGCCGAAACCAACCATAACCCCCGCGTGGAAGGCCAGGAATTTCGGGTGTTTTTCGACGACCAGATTTATTTCAGCAACCAGCCGGTAGCCCTGGCCGTGGCCGAAACGCTGGAGCAGGCCCAGCACGCCGCTGCCCTGGTGCGCGTGGAGTACGAGGCGGGCCCATCCCAAACCGAACTGGCGAAAAACCTAGCCGCCAACCTCGCCCCGAAAAAAGAGGCTGAGTACCATCGTGGTCAGCCCGATGCCTATAAAACCGCCCCAGTGCGCGTGGAGCAGGAGTACCGCACCCCCATTCAGGTGCACAACCCCATGGAAACGCACGCCGCCATTGCGCTGTGGGAAGGCAGCACGCTGACGGTGTACAACAAAACCCAGGGCCCCAAGCTGGCGCAGCAGGATTTGATGCGCATGTGGCAGTTGCCGGCCGAGCAGGTGCGGGTGCATTCGCCGTTCGTGGGCGGAGCATTTGGGGGCTCGTCGCGCATCTGGCCACCCGAGATGGCGGCTATTCTGGCGGCCAAAAAGGTGGGACGGCCGGTGAAGGTGATGGGGCAGCGCAACCAGGAATTCAACCTGGTGGGCTACCGGCCGCAATCCATCCAGAAAATGGGCCTGGGCGCGCAGCCCGATGGCACGTTGGTGGGCATTACGCACCTGGCCTACGGCGGCACCTCGCGCCACGAGCAGTTCGAGGAGCGCATCGTGCACCCCACCAAGTCGGCCTACGCGGTGCCCAACCTCAACACCCGCTACCGCCTCGTGCCGCTCGACCTGAGCACGCCCTGCTGGACGCGCGGCCCTGGTGAAACCAGCGGCTCCTTCGCCCTCGAATGCGCCATGGACGAGCTGGCCGAAGCCCTGCACCTGGACCCGCTGGCCCTGCGCCTGAAAAACTACGCCGACCGCGACCCCGAAACCGACCAGCCCTGGAGCAGCAAGCACCTGCGCGAATGCTACGAGCGCGGCGCCACCCTCTTCGGCTGGAGCCGGCGGACGCCTGCCCCG
>NZ_BAAGZM010000954.1:0-1116 GCF_054778495.1 Hymenobacter agri | reverse complement strand
GCCTCGGCGGGCACGCCGGAGCCGTGGGCGGCGACCTCGCCTGCGCCATCGGCCCCGAGGGTGCAGGGCAGCTTGATGCCGGCGTACTTGCCGTCCTGAATGAAGACATCGCGGTGGTTGAGGGCGGCGGCGCACAGCTTCACCAGAATTTCGCCCGGGCCGGGCGTGGGTGTGGGGATGTCGCGCAGCGTAACCGGCTGGTGGATGGCATCGAGTTGAATGGCTTTCATATTTTCAATTGGCAATGAGCAATGAGCAATGAGCAATGAGCAAAAGGAACGTCATGCTGAGCGCAGCGGAGCGAAGTCGAAGCATCTCTACCGTGCAACTAATCAATAATAATGGCAACGAAGCGAGCGAGATGCTTCGACTCCGCTCCGCTGCGCTCAGCATGACCGTTCTCGCTAACTGCTTTCTACTTCTGCGGTTCGTCGTGCCCCGCCAAATGCTCGCCGCCACCTTTCAGCCCCAGCAGCGCTAGCGGACCGGCGAGGAACAAGCCCGTGGCCAGCCCACCGAGGTGGGCGGCATTATCCACGTTGCCGCTGAGGCCGGATAGCAGATTGCTCAGCACCAGGTAGAGCACCAGCCCGAGCATGGCGCGGCGGTCGGACTTATCGAGCACCAGCTTTTTGCTGATGAGCAGCACCAGCAGCAGGCCGTAGAGCCCGAAAATGGCCCCACTGGCCCCTACCGAGTTGATGCCATCGGCGTGCCACCACAGGCTGGCCAGGCCGCCGCCGATGCCGCTGGTCAGGTACACCAGCAGCAGGCGCAGCGGCCCGGTACGGTCTTCGAGCAGCAGGCCCAGCAGCCAGAGCGAGAACATGTTCATGAGCAAATGCGACAGGCCGGCGTGCACGAACTGGTGCGTGAGCAGCCGCCAGGGCTGCCCGTGTAGCGTGAGGCCCGACACGTTGGAGCCCCAGAGCACCAGCTGGTGCCCGGTGGGCTCGGAGGCCGACACGCCGCCCACCAGCACCATCAGCCCGAAAACCAGCAGGCAGGCGTCAATCAGCAGCGGCGTGGCCAGGAAGCGGCGCGACGGGATAAGCAGCCCGCGTAGCAGCTGGCCCAATAGCTGCGGCCAGGTTTCGGGCGGGGCGGGCGGCGGCG
>NZ_BAAGZM010000953.1:0-1116 GCF_054778495.1 Hymenobacter agri | reverse complement strand
CTCAGCGCGCGCCCAAGCCCGGCCCGAAGGCTAGCGCCGGCGGGGCGGCCTGGGTTACTACTGCGGATAAGAAGCAGCTGTTTCAGTTGCAGGCGGGTGGGCTGAAGTTTGCGGCCGGGCCGGCGGGCTCGGGGCCTACCATTGAGATTGACGAAGCCAAAACCTACCAGACCATCGACGGCTTCGGCTACTGCCTCACGGGGGGCAGCGCGCAGCTGCTACACCAGCTGGCCCCGGCCGCCCGTGCGCAGCTGCTACGCGAGCTGTTCGGCACCGACGGCCGGAACATTGGCGTGAGCTACCTGCGGCTGAGTATCGGCGCATCAGACCTCGACGACCACGTGTTCAGCTACGACGACCTGCCCGCCGGCCAAACCGACCCCGCGCTAACCCATTTCAGCCTCGCGCCCGACGAGGCGCACCTGCTGCCGGTGCTGAAGGAGATTCTGGCCATCAACCCCAGCATCAAAATCCTGGGCTCGCCATGGTCGCCGCCCACCTGGATGAAAACCAACGGCGAGTCGAAGGGTGGCAGCCTGAAGCCGGAGTTTTACGACGCCTACGCCCGCTACTTCGTGAAGTACATCGAAGGCATGCGGGCGGCCGGCGTGCGCATCGACGCCATCACGGTGCAGAACGAGCCGCTGCATCCCGGCAACAACCCCAGCCTGCTGATGCTGGCCGAGCAGCAGGCCGAGTTCATCGGCAAGCACCTGGGCCCGGCCTTCCGGCAGGCCCGGCTCGACACGAAAATCATTTGCTACGACCACAACGCCGACCGGCCCGATTACCCGCTCACGGTGTTGCGCGACGCCACGGCCGCGCCCTACGTCGACGGTTCGGCCTTCCACCTCTACGCCGGCCCCATTGAGGCGCTGAGCCATGTTCACGATGCCTTCCCGAACAAGAACGTGTACTTCACCGAGCAGTGGGTGGGCGCGAAAAGCAAGTTCGAGGATAACCTGCGCTGGCACGTCAAAACCCTGATAATCGGGGCCACGCGCAACTGGGCCCGCACCGTGCTGGAGTGGAACCTGGCCGCCGACGCGCAGCTGAACCCGCACACGCCCGGCGGCTGCACCGAATGCCTGGGCGCCCTCACCGTGGCCGGCCAGG